>NZ_LECT01000053.1 GCF_001027925.1 Rhodopirellula islandica
CCCTGGGTTGTGGCGGGACCAAGATTACAAAGCCCCAACGGGGGCGGTCCTAGCGGGTTTTGGGGAGTCTTTCTTAGGGCCGCCCCGTTGGGGCTGGTGTCGGAATCTCCGTAACGAAACCCCAGGCGATGCCTGGGGCTATCTTAGAGCTGCCCCGTTGGGGCGTAGGACAGAACAAAAATCAACGTCGCATTTTCCGTGTCAATACCAACCTTTTGACAGCCCAGCGCTAGCCCACGGTTACCGCAGCGAACGGAGTTCCCCGCGTGCTTCCGTTGTGGTTCATCGCACACGAATTCGGAATTTGCTCCTATAACCGTCGCGTCTTCCAATTCTGGGCTTGTTTCATGGCAGATGGTTTTGATACCCCGTCAAGCCTGGAACCAGACTTTCGCCAGGATGAAGCGAAAGACACGCAAAGGAATGCGAACGATGGAAATTTTCGGCAAACGAATTGGCTACCGCCTCTCCGGCGGAGTCGCAACGATTCTTCTTGGGGCTTTTGCTGCCGCACAAGCGCAACAAAGTGAACTCCCTCGCGACACCGACCTGGCCGATCAAAACGTGCCAGCCTTGGATGCGCCTCGCTGGCAATCCGAGATGCCATCTCCGATTTCGATGCCCACCACCGACGACGGCGGGCCCATGAACTTCCTGGGCGCCTACGACGATTCGTCGGATCCAGGAACCATTCAGCAAACGGGTTACTCGGACGAAACGTTCGTCTCACAACCCGTTGAAATGGCCAGCCACAACGAACCGGCCGCTGGCCCCACACCGCTCTCGATGCCTGAACCCGCGACGCAATCCAGCGAACCGCAAGACGCCGGTCCCAGCATGACCATGTCTGCGATGGAGATGCCCGCTTCGATCGGAATGGGCATGCCACCGATGGATCAACCCGAAGACGCTTCAGCCGGCTCAATGCCGGAAGCCAATCTGGCGATGCCAGAGGCCGACCTGTCGATGCCGGGCGGATTTGGAATGCCCGACATGAGCGTGTCGATGACGACGCCTGAACAACCACAAGACGCTGGCCCCGCGATGAACATGCAAGGCATGTCGTTCGGCGACATGCCCGCCGATCCCCAAGCCGGTGGCAATGCCCCCAATCAGCCAATTGGCCCCCCTGCCGCTGGCGGCTTTGCAAACGAAGCTCCTTCCGACATCCCCGCCAATGACATGCGGATGCCTGAGCCCATGCAGATGCCCGATGACTCCCTGCCAAACTTGCCAGCCCCTCAATCCCAAGCGGCGGCCAACATGGAACCACCCGCTGACGCCACGTTTGGCGGGATGAACCACAACGGCCCAAGCGACATGGGATACGACCAACCCAATCAGTTCGGCCAACCTGAACCAATGAGCTCCAACGGCCTGCGTTCAGCTCCGGCTCCCACTGCCTACGGTGCCCCCGACCAATTCGCAGGTGCCGACCAACCGTACGCTGGTAGCAACCAACCTGGCACTTCCGATCAATTCGGCTCAGCCGATCAATTTGGTTCCTCCAACGCATCGGCTTATGGAGCCAACACCAACAACACAGCCCCTGGCTACAACAACCCGTCACCGGCGGCATCGACCCGCTTTGCCAGCCAACGCGAACTGCCTGGTGCTGGTTACGCGGCTCCCGGAGCCAACAATGGATATGGCGGCAACCAGTCAATCGCGGCTCAGCCCACGGCGTTTTCCATGCCTGGCGAACGACGCCTGGAAGGCATGCAAACGCCCAGCATTGTGATTCACAAAGAAGCACCACCGGAAGTCAAAGTCGGACAACCCGCCACGTTCAAACTCAACGTTCAAAATGTCGGCACGGCAGAAGCCCTCGGCGTCCGCGTCCATGACACCATACCAGCAGGCATGCGATTCAATGACGCATCGGGCAACCCAGTGATGCAAGGCGACGCCTTGACGTGGGAACTCGGTTCGTTGCCCGCGGGCGAACAACGCATCATCACGATGAACCTGACCCCCGTCGAAGAAGGCGAGTTGGGCAGCATCGCTCGTGTGACTTTCGAAGCCGCCGCCTCCGTGCGAACGCGAAGCACGCGTCCTGAACTCAAGGTGACTCAGCACGCACCCGCCAAGGTCTTGATCGGCCAACAACTCGAAATCGAACTGGAAGTTTCCAACGTCGGCTCGGGTGCGGCCACCAACGTGGTCCTTCGCGAAGATGTTCCCGAAGGCATGGACCACCCCGGCGGCCGGGAACTGGATTCTTTCCTGAGCACCCTGCGTCCCGGCGAAGTCCGACGTGAAGTCTTGCGAATGCGTGCCGTCGAGCCAGGACTCATCCGCAACACCGTGCACTTGGTGTCCGACGACGCGGAACCCACCAGCCACACTGTGGAAGTCGAAGTGGTCGCCCCTGAAATCGACATCCGCTTGACCGGTCCTGGACTACGTTTCCTGGAACGCCAAGCGACCTACGAAGTGGAGCTGATCAACCGTGGCACCGCCCCCGCTACCAACGTCGAGATCATCGCTCGCTTGGATCGCGGCTTCACGTTCGTCAGCACGGAAAACGCAGGGTACTACGATCCCAACCGCCACGCCGTCCTATGGTCAGTCGCCTCATTGCCACCTGGGAAACCAGCCAAGGTGCCGTTGACCTTGCTGCCGGTTGAAGAGGGCGAACAAGCCATTCAGCTGGAAGCCACGGCGGACCTCAACTCAAGAGCCACCAGCGAAAGCACCGTCCGAGTCGAATCACAATCGGAACTCAGCTTCAGCATTTCGGACTTGGCTGACCCCATCGAACAAGGGGCCGAAACCACCTACGAAATCCGATTGCAAAACTCGGGTTCGCGAAACGACTCGAACGTCCAAGTCCGCTTGATGGTCCCACCTGGCATGGAAGTGCTGGGCTCCGACGCGGAAGTCCGCCCTGACGGACAAGGCGGAATGGTCTTCGCACCTGAGCAAGAAATGCCGGCCGGGTCCGAACGGACCTACCGCATTCGTGTTCGCGGGGTGACTGCCGACACGCACTTGGTGAAAGCCATTGTGACCAGCGATCAGTCGCCCAAACCCGTCACCAAAGAAGAGTCCACGATGGTCTACGCGGACCACTGAGAACCAAGCGATCACAACCTGCGTCCTATCTCGGGTGGTTTCATCACCCGAGACGCCGACCTACAGTATCTGTCGGCGGGTGAGTGGCACCCGTCCCAGTGACTGTTCGTCTGCCGCGGAGGACCGCCCGTGAGTGATCGCGTTCTGATTGTCGAATCCGAGGCTGTTGCGCGCAATGAATTGGTGCGCATCCTGAACGACGATTCTCGTGAAGTGATTGCAGTTGCGTCCTGCGACCAGTCCCTCCAAGAGCTGGAAGTCGCCTCGTTCGATTTGATCATCACGGAACTTCCGCAGTGTAAATCATCCAGTTTTAACTCGCCGGAATCGAGCTCTCCGTCCAGTGACGCTGGCACCGCTGCGATTCGCTGGGTTGAAAAACTGCGTGAGGTCGCTCCCCGTGTTCCGATCATCCTGATCACGCGAGAGGGTGCTGAACCGGTCGCCGGCGAAGCACTGATGCGAGGCGCCGCCACCTACATCCCCTTGCACCTGGCAGCGGAAGGCCTGGTCGACACGGTCGAACAAGTCCTCAAGGTCAGCCGCTCGGCATCGCAAGCGACCGACATCGATCAATGCGTCTCCAGAATCAAGTTGGAACTGGTGCTTCCCAGCCACGAGCAGTTGGTTCCCGCCGTGATCGCGAGACTGGAACAGGAACTTGCACAACTGCACCTGTTCGACGAAATGACCTGGACCCAAATCGCGATGGCTCTCGATGAAGCCATCCTCAACGCGATGATCCATGGCAACTTGGAAGTCGAATCCGCGCTTCGCGAAGTTGACAATGGCGAGGCCTACCAAGAAAAGATTCGGCGACACCGCGAACTACCTCCGTTCGACGAACGTCGAACCTATGTGACGCTGACCGCCACACGCAGCCAAGCCGTGTTCGTCATCCGCGACCAAGGCCCCGGTTATGATGTCTCGGCGCTGCCTGATCCCACCGATCCCGCCAACCTGGAATCGATTGGTGGACGTGGGCTGTTACTGATCAGTGCCTTCATGGACGAAATCCATCACAATGAAGTTGGCAATGAACTGACGATGATCAAACGCAAGCGATCTGACAGTTCCGCGTCGTGATTGCCCCTCGGTTCGCTCCACAGTTCTTCTCGTACTTGCCATGACTCCGGTGCACCCCGGCGATCACTCCTCTGCAGCGTTGCTGCGCGATCAAGAAGCGATCGAGCAATCCATGTGCTTCGGTCGCTCCATCCGTTGGTCAGCCCTGCGAATCGCTGGCGTGGAAATCTCCGTCGCGATGTCGTTGCCACTGGGCCTGTTCGCCGCGATCGCCTTTGGTGTTTCCGCGCACCTGTCTGACAACGCGTCCGCTTCCAGCTGGGCGCCGGCTGCCCAGTGGATGGGCTGGCTGATCGGGTCTTGGGCTCTCGGCCTGATGGTGCAAACTGGAATCGCGGTCGGGCACCAACGAATCGCGAAAGTCCACCGCGGTGGTTGCATCGTCACGGCGGGAGGCGTCTGGACCGCTCCCACGCAACGCCCACATGGGATCTCAGTGTCCGGCGTGTTGATGATTTGGTCACTCTGCATGCTGGCACTTGGACTCGGGTCATTGTCACTGATCGGTGTTTCCTTCCTCACGATGGACGCACCGCGAAGTGGCGGTCCGATCGTCTGGCTGGACGACCCTTGGGCTGCGGCAGCCTGGCTGTGGTGCTTGCAAGGCATTTGGAATCTGCTTCCCTTGCCTCAGTCGCTCGGACGAGTCGGCTGGGCATTGGTTTTCGCATTGTTCGGTGGTGGCCCCCAACAAGACCCACGAGCATGCCTTCGTGCGATGCGTGCCTGGGTGATCGCAATGGCGTTGCTGACACTCATCGGCGGCAACGTGCTGCTGCATTCCAGCGGTGTGATCTCGCAGGCGGGTGGACTGGCCTGGCCAGCCGTGGCCGGTGTCGTTGCCCTGTCCCTTTGGCTGTTCACCTCCGCTGGATCGTCAGACTTAACCGCCATCTACGAATCGATCGTCCGGAGAGCCGAGTACACCGAGGTCGGCGAGCAAAACCCCATCGGTCGATTTCGAGGCCAGTTTGGGCCAATGGCAAGCTGGCGGCGATACCAAGTCCGCCGCCAAGACGCCGCACAGCAACAACGCCTGCGGGAAGCCATGGCAAGAGAGCACCGCGAAGCGGATGATGCGTCTCGCGTCGATGAGATTCTCCAGCGACTGCACCGGGACGGAGTCGATTCACTGGCCGACGACGAACGTGAACTCCTGCAACGAGTCAGTTTAGCGCTTAAGAATGAGCGTCGCAGTATCGAGCGAGACGTCGACGACAAAGACTAATTGCTACAGTCGGAATAAACGAACGGGGGGGACTGTCGACCACCACAAGCAAAACCGATTGATTGCCTGCCAAGTGTCATCGAAGTGGTACGGTTTTGCATGACCGCTTCCTTCACCACATCGAACACCGACATCGACCCGCTGCACGCCAGCGTGTTGGCTGGGATCTGTGTTGCCGAACGAGCTGCTGAAGAAGCGAACAACGTCAGTGCCAATCCTCACGATGCGATGGAGCGGGTCAACCAAACACTCGTCAACGACATCGAACAACTCTCGATCTCTCTTTCGGACAAGTTCGAAGAGATTCGGTTGATCCATGATCTGACCGCGAAACTGGAATTGGAAAGCGATGCAAACGCGATTTGCATCGACATGCTGAAACAACTTTCCGTCTGCGTTCCCTGGCAAACCGCAGTGGTGGAACTTTGCCCGGCGGATCCGGAATGCGTCGACGATGAACCGGAACGATTGGCCATCGGAGAACCGGTCGACACCAAGAACCTAGAAGCGATCATCGCTGCCGCGTGGCGACACACCGCCAAGACTCATGGCATTGTCCGTGACATCACGATCGTCAACCAAAGCGCCGAACCACAACTCAGCAACTGCCGGTTGATGATCTTGCCGATCCACCGCGGCAGCACTCACCTGGGACGCATGGTCGCGATCCGGACACTCGATCAACCTGAATTCAACACCGTTGACATCGACCTGGTGCGTTCTGTCCTGATGATGTTGTCGATGCACTTGGTCAACCAACGCCAGTACATCGAAATGCAATCGATGCTGGAAGGCATGGTGCGTTCTCTCGCATCCGCACTGGATGCCAAGGACGCCTACACTTGCGGGCACAGCTCCCGAGTGGCCGACCTTGCCGTTGCCCTGTCTCGTCGCCTGGGCATGTCTCAGTACGATTCGGACTCCTTGCAACTGGCCGGCATCTTGCATGACATCGGCAAGATTGGCATCGACGATTCAGTGCTGAAAAAACCGGGCGCCTTGACCGCCGAAGAATTCGACCAAATCAAACAACACCCCGTTCTGGGCTACGAGATCCTCAAGGGAATTCGCCCCTTCCGGCACATTCTCCCAGCCGTGCGCCACCACCATGAATCCTGGGACGGTCGCGGATACCCAGACGGACTGGCCGGTGACAACATTCCCCGTGCGGCACAAATCCTGGCCGTTGCGGATTCGTTTGATGCCATGGTCAGCGACCGCCCCTATCGTCGCGGCATGCCACTTAAGAAAGTCCGCAAGATCTTCGAGGAAGGTCGTGGGAAACAATGGGCATCCGATGTTGTTGACGCCCTGCTCAGCAACGAAGAACTGATGATCCGTTTTGCGGAGAACTATCAATCACCACCGGAAACTGAATCCCAAGCATGTACCTGATCGCGGTTGACGAAGCCGGCTATGGACCGAAACTCGGACCGCTGGTTGTCGCCGCGACACTCTGGGAAGGCCCCGCCGAATCGTCGACTTGGGACGACACACTCGCGGCGACATGGGAGGTCATGAAGACGCCGGTGCTGATCAACGGGCAGCGGATCCGGGTCGACGACTCCAAACGCATTTTCCAAAGTCGCACTCAGCGACGCGGCGACACTTCGCCCTTGGGCAATCTGCACCGGGTGCTCTCCTTTGCCCATCGCTCGATGAGCCGCCCTGAATCCACTTGGCAAGAACGCTTGCAGACGTTGATCCCCGATGACCTCAACGACGTGGCTGCCGTCCCGTGGCTCGCAGAAATGCTGGCACCAGGGAACTGGCTGGAAGAATTGCCCAACACCTGGCTGACGGAAGACGCCGTCTCACCAGCAGTCGCTGCCTGGTCGCTGCCCGACTGGAAGCTCACCGACGCGCAAACGAGACTGGTCACCGCAAAAGCCTTCAACGCGTTCTGCGAACCTTCGCCCATCACCGGTGCGTCCGCCAACAAGAGCGACCTCTTGGGTGAGACCAGCCTGGGCTTGGTCGCCTCTCTGATCGAGTCGCGAAAACTGGACTCCCACCGGCACGGGCAGATCTTCTTTGACCGACACGGCGGGCGACGCTATTACGCCGGCGTCATTGCGGCCACCTTTCCCGACGCCATCGTTCGCGTGGTGGATGAAACCAGTCGCTGCAGCGTCTACGATGTGGAGACCGAGAAGCATCAACTGAGAATGCACTTCACCGTCAAAGGCGATTCGTTTGTGCCCGTTGCAATGTCGTCCTTGCACGCGAAATGCCTTCGCGAAATCGCGATGGCCTTTCTGAATCACTTCTTTGAAGACCGCTGGCTCGGCCCCAATCCGTTCCAACCCACCGCGGGTTACCCTGTCGATGCCGATCGCTTCCTGAAGGACGCTGCATCGACTCTCAACACGCACTGCATTTCAAAGTCTGATTTGATTCGATGCCGCTGAGCCGCCTCGCTGCCGTGACCCTGCTCACCATTCTGAGCGGCCTCCCCTCTGCATCGTCGCAAGCACCTCCGGCCAACCCGCAACCGAGCCAGACGGAACCCAGCGACCAACGAGCAGAACTGGTTCGGCCGGACAGGATCCTGCAAGCACTGGAGTCCGCGGATTCCTCTGTTCGCTGCGACGCGGTGCTGGACCTTGGTCGCTGCCACGCCAAGCATCCGAATTTAATTCCCGGTGCAATCGAATCGCTCCGTCGATCCGCGAACGATCCGAGCTTCGATGTCGCCTTGGCTTCAGTGCAATCCGCTGGACTCGTCGGCAGCTTCCAGGCCTTCGGCGCGATCACCGATGCCTTGCGACGCCCACTCTCTGCCACGCAAGCCGGACTGATCCTTGACGCGATCGACGCTCCCACCCTTCGCCCATTCTGGAAGACCTCCGATCCATTCCGAGTTTCCGCGCCACTGGCGGAACTGCGATCGATCGCAACCCGAGAACACACGCTGGAAGCTTTGGCCGCGATCTCAATCCCGCCCGCTTCACCGGCCGTGATCAACTCGGGCCGCGAAGCATTCGTGACCGCGCGTTGCGACGCTTGCCATCGTGTCGCCGGATACGGCCGAGCCGCCGGCCCCGACCTGCGAGGGATCGGAATGTGCTATTCCAACACGGAACTGATCCGCCATATCTTGCAACCATCGATCGACCTTCACGATGTCGGCCGCTTTGATCGATTCCTGACCGTGGACGGCCGCGTGATCACGGGACACGTCGTCTCGAGCGAATCGGATCAACTCCACATTCAAACCGACCTTTCCAACCCGGATTCCGTCGTGATCCTGGACCCAAAAGAAGTGGAACAGAGAAGCCCGTCGACCGTTTCCCCCATGCCGCTCGGCCTGCTGAATTCACTGACCCCCACGCAAGTCGCAGAACTGGTCACATTCCTCCGCAGCGACGGCGGACAACTCGCGCCGCCAGACGCCTCGCACGAACACTGACTTCAGCCAGAGCCGAACAGGTTCAAGACTGCGAGCGCAAAAAAAACGGCAACCCTCCAACGAGGATTGCCGCTGAGTGCTCGACGCCTTCGTAACCACGGAAGCGGTGGCAAAAAAACGGTCGGCTCAGCCAGACTTCCGGACAGGCTCGCCGCTCATCGCTGAGTGCGAAGCGGGCGTGTCACGCAGCAGTTTCGTGTACTCGTCGACGCCTTCTTGCTCTTCCTTCAAGATGTCCTCGAGGAAGACGACCAAACTGCGCTGTGGTTCCGCCAGCTCGATTGCCTGCGTGTACATCTCCACAGCCTTGGCTTCGAAGTCCCGACTGAACTCGAGCACTTCGACCAGGTTCTTGCTCTGCTTGATCTCGTTGCGAGTGGCAACGGGAACTCCGCCGAGAGCCGAAATCTTCTCGCCGACCAACTGAGCGTGCCCGAAGGATTCCTTCGCATCGCCCAAGAACTTGCCGGCGTAAACTTCTCGCCAAACGCCTTCCAGGATGAATGAGGCTTGGGAGTACTGAGCGACCCCGGTCCATTCGTGCTTGAGAATCTCGTTGAGCTGATTGATCAGTGCTTCGCTGGCCATGGGCATTTCCTTGTGATGTTCGGTGTGGGATCCGTTGAGCCGAAGTTCATCCCGGCTTTTCAACTTCAGAGCTTCCCAAAATTCTCTCACACCGCCCACCCCGAAACGAGCATCCCCATGGCAATCCCGAACCCAACGACCAAGACACCGCCAATCCATTTCCACCAAATTGTTTCGAAAATTCCATTGCCCCATTTGAAGTGGACACTTTCATTTCAACCACTTTTCCCGTGCTCAAAAAAGAGGCAGCCTCGCGAACCCCCGCCAGGACAGGGCGTGCACAAAAAACGCGCAGCACCCAAGCAGCGACGTAAGTCCAATTGCTAGCAAAGGTTCCGCGAGCACGTTTGATCACCTCGGAGGATGGCACCACGTCCCAAACGACCCGTGCACCTCCAGCCCCTCTCGCTCACGACATGACGTCATCGCCTTACCGCCGCACTGATTCCACCGACACCCGACAAGCCTCCACTTCGCGAGCGAACGAAAAATCGGTGGTCACGTCGGTGGATCCGGCTGTCGAGAGCGACGCCCAGCCGGCCGTTTACGCCAGCGACTTGGCTCGGTCCACCGGCACGGCGACCTCCGCCACCAAGGCCCAAGCCAAATCGGTCACGCCAACGACCGGCCCCGTCAAGTTGTCGCCGTTCGATCCCGAGATGCCTTACGAGGATCGCCCGCAGATGGTCCTGAAACTGGCTGGTGAAGTCTTTGCTCAAACCGGAAGCTGGGTCGTCTTCTATCGCGAGATGATGGGCTGCGATGGAGTCGTCTGGAAGCTGTTCCCCGATCCAGCTCAACGTCGCCACTTTGAGTCCAGCCCTGAGTTCGCGGAACTGCTGGAGATCATGACCTCGATCCGCAGCCAAGACAGCTCCAAGACCAAGGAGCACGAACCCGAACGAATGATCACCGTTCGTCTGCCCCGGTCGATGCACTCCACTGCCGTCCAAGAAGCGTCCGAACTCGGCCTGAGCATCAACAGCTACTGCCTGACCAAACTGCTGCAACCGATCAACAAACGGTTCACGCCCCTGGAAGCCGGCCCCCGCCGCGGACGCCGCCCCGGCCCCCAAATCCAAGTCGAGAAAACGGCCGACGGGGAAATCTCGATGCAGCGAATTCGTGTTTCGTCCAAGTCATCAAAACCCTCCAATTCGTCACCCAAAACGAACCGCAAGTCTCGGTAGTCACCGCGATCGCACCTCGGCACCCCGGTGATCTTGACTTTCCAGTGATCTCGACTTTCCAGCGATCTTGACTCCCTGACAAACCGGCCCCCTGCCGAACCTGCTCACGCCATCTGCATCTTGCTCTAGACCATCTGCCCCAGGCACCTTCGACGTGGCACGCAACGAACAACTGATCCGCCAACACAAGCTTCTGCAACTCCTCGAAGATTCACGCTTTGGCCGAACCCTGGACGAACTGCGCGGCGACCTGATCCTGGATCTCGGGCTATCGACGCTTCACACCCGCACCGTCCGCCGTGACCTCGAGGCACTTCAGGGCGCGGGCTACGACATTCAAAACGAGGTCCTGGAACGCGGGCGAATCTATCGCCTCGGCCGCAATCACACCGCCGTCCACGAGATCGCCTTCTCGGCGACCGAACTGATCGCCCTGTCGATCGGCCGCGAACTGCTCTACCCGCTGATGGGGACCCAGTACTGGCACGGCATCGAAACGTTCTGGAACAAAGTCCAAGAAGCGATCCCGGAAGGCGTCTACGAACACTACCAGCGATACCGAAAAGTCCTCTATGTCTCCGGCACGCCCAGCAAAACCTACGAAGCCCAATCGGGAATGCTGAAGACGATCAACCGCGCGATCCTGGAACACCGGGTGGTTGAAATCAAATACAAACCCATTGGCCGCGAAGCCTCCGTGCGACAGATCGAACCCTACGGGTTGGCGGTCCACCAAAACAGCATCTACGTCGTTGCCGCAGCCCCCGAAGTCACTGATGAATCGGAACGACTCCGCAACTGGAAACTCGACCGGTTCACGCAAGCCACGGTCCTGGACGACTACTTCAAACCGGACCCCAAGATCAACCTGAACGAGTTCCTCAGCAAGAGCATCGGAATCTTCTCAGGCGACAGCAGCACGCCCGTCAAAATCCGGTTGGGCAACCGTTCCGCGTCCTACCTTCGCGAAGACCCCTGGCACCCCGAGCAGAAACTGGAACTCGTCGACCCTGACGACCCCGCGTCGGACACGATCCTCACCGTGCCCGCGTCACACCCACGCGAACTCCTGCCCAAGGTCTTGGCTCTCGGCAGTGATGCGGAGGTTTTAGAACCAGCCGAGTACCGACAAACCGTCGCCGACGTTGTTCAAAAACTCGCCCAAGCCTACAGCGACTGATTCACGCCACTCGCTCAAGACAAATGCATCCGCCCGCTGGCATCATCGCCGCAGGCAGTTTCCCGCAACGCCTGAACGAACGAAGCGAACTCAGGCCGCATTCAGTCCCAAACGATTTTGCAAGCGTCGAAGATCGGACCTTCCACGCAGGTGCGTTTGTAATCCCACTCGCCATCGTCTTGCTTGACCTTGGCCACGCATGAGAAACAAATTCCGATCCCGCACGCCATCGGCGTTTCCATCGAAACCTGGCAATCGACACCGAAACGCTCGCAGACCTCGGCGGATTTCTCCATCATGATCTCGGGTCCGCAGGTGATCACCCGCACTCGAATGTCCGGGCTCTCTTGCTGGATCGCTTCCAACCGATCCGCCAACACATCGGGAACTCGCGCGGTGCGACCTTCCGATCCATCGTCGGTGCAAGTCGTCACCTCCAATCCA
Source organism: Rhodopirellula islandica (assembly GCF_001027925.1). NCBI lineage: Bacteria > Pseudomonadati > Planctomycetota > Planctomycetia > Pirellulales > Pirellulaceae > Rhodopirellula > Rhodopirellula islandica. The sequence goes on from NZ_LECT01000053.1 coordinate 12,207, forward strand.
GCCGCTCGGAAATCATCGACGCCGGCCAACAACGACGCTCGCCGAGCCCCGTAGATCAGCTCGACGTTCTTGGCCCACCCTCGCTCAGTCGCGTCGCGGCCCGCGGCCAACATCGGGGTCTGGCCGATTCCACCAACCGCCATGATCAATCGATCGCAGGGCCGATCGTCGAATCCATTTCCGAGTGGCCCCCAGACCGTCACCATCGTTCCGACGGGTGCCTCCGACAACGGAACCGTCAGCGATCCCTTTCGAAGGTAAATCAGATCGATCGATTCTGGCTGGCCATCCGCACCGGGGTGAACATCGTAAATCGCAAATGCGCGACCGATCAGCGGTGCATTCACCCCTGTCATGCGAATCATGACAAACTGGCCCGGCCGAAACGAGCGAGCAATTCCCGGCGCCGCCACTCGAAGCAGATACGTGTTCTCCGCGATGGCTTCATTGCGGATCAGAGGTGCATCGACACGCACCATCGCGTCGGCGTAATGGGCAGCGTGCAAGTTGGACATGTGCTCACGGGGTCAAGACTTGAAACAATTCACTCGGCCCGAGAAGTGTACCGCCACTTCGATCGTTGCTCCAGGACGCCGCCCTCAAACGGGCTTGCGGACAAACTCGACTCGCGGGGCCTTGGATCCCTGACGATCGCACCGAAAGAATTCGGCGACATAGCGGACGGGCGTCCGCTGCTCCGGAACCCGGAACCGATCGCCCTTTTGCAGCACCGGACGCGATTCCAACATTCCACCAAACTGCTCCGTCCCAGCCGCCTGACACGGGTACCAGGTTCCCGCCAACTCACCGCGCTCGGCCTTGACGTCCTTCGGTTCCAAGTAGAACTCGGGGTAGCAATGCCCTGGGATCCAAACCATCCGCGCGGGAATGCCAGCGTTCCGACACAAGGCAACAAACAGACTCGTCATGTCTTCACAATCACCGACGCCCGTCTTCAGTGCATCAGACGCTTCCCGAATCGGCCCTTCCTCGTAACGCACCTTGTCACGAACCACATCGTAAATCTGCCGCACCTGCTCCCAAGACGACTCCGGCGCGTCGGCAGACAATTCGCGGGACAACGCCCGAATCGCCGGATGGCCTGCGTCAATCATAGGACTGTTTCCCATGAACGCTCGCAGCTCACGTGGCATCCGCAATGGAACGACCAAGTCATCGGTCTCCGTTGGCGCCACGATCGGCTGTCGAACAACCTCCATTTCCAACTCAACCTGAATGCTCCCACTGGAAGTCAGCCTGGGAATCGCGACGACGACTTGCCGAGCCCCATCGAGTTCGCGAACCGCGACATTGCCGACACGACCCTCGACCGTTCGGCTGACGATGGAAACAGTCTGCTCCGGCCAATCCATGAACACGGGAAATGTCGCGAGACCCGAAGTGATTGTCACCGGCGTGTCGATGTTCACGCCCAGACGCCAGCGGGTCGTCTGAGGTTTTGTCAGATCGATTGGTGCCGCAGCAACGGACGCCTGTGACACGGCACCAGGCTGTTCTTCCGACACACCGTCCTGCCCCATGGCACGACCGATCGACAGCACCGATCCCGCCGCGGCGAACACTCCAATGCCCGAACACCCCAGTGACGACAAACAAGCACGTCGATTGATCAAATTCTTTGGTTGAGTCATGCCTCCATTCTAGCTCGCGTCAGCCCCAAACCCAACGATTTTTCTAGCTTGCTCGATCGCGAACCCGCTTGAAAACGCACGCCTGTCGCTCGAATGCGGGACAGGCAATCAAGCCATGAGTGATCGCTGGTGCGAAACAATGGAGATTCGGGTTCTTCAAGGAATCCGTCGCGGTCCCCACTGGGCTGGTCGCAACCAATCTTCAAGATGGACAAGCCGATCAGGTCCATCACAGGGGGTATGACAGCAACCATTCGCAAACGCCCCGCCAACGACGTACAATTCGGGGCAACTTTGGGCAACGGGAGGATGGATTCTAGCCAGCACCGCGGCCATCCAGCTCGGAGGTGTTGACGGCCGATTCCAGCTCCTGCAGGACTTCTGCGGGACTGACCCCTGCGTGAATGCAGACATACCGCAGGGACTTGCCAGCGCAGCTCGTGTCCAACCCCCATGCCTGGAACACTTTCGTGGTTTCAGGATGTTCGACAATCCATTCCGGGAGGCTGCTGTCTAGATCGCATTTCATGCCTTCATTCTAACCCAACTTCCCGCCATCCCCTCCCACGCCAGCGCGTGTTCATCCCAAGAGATTCAACATGATTCAGCCTCCAGGCAATTCGACGCGTCTACCGAAAACGCTCGTTCGTTCCCGAGCATTCGCGGGTCCTGTGAGCCTCCGCGCAACGTCACTCGCGATTTGCGTTTGCGCCGCACTGGTTGGTCAATTCCTATCCCCAGCCTCCCTCCGAGCAGATCCCGACGAACGGCCCAACATTGTTCTGGTCATGACCGATGACCAGGGCTACGGCGACTTCTCCTTCAACGGCAACCCTTACATCCAAACGCCTGCGATTGATCAACTGGCATCGCAAAGTGTTCAGTTGACGGACTTCCACGTCGCTCCCATGTGCACGCCTACCCGGGGACAATTGCTATCCGGCTTGGACGCCTTCCGCAATGCCGCGATCAACGTCAGCAGCGGTCGAACCCTGCTGCGACATGATTTGAAAACGATGGCCGATGTCTTCCAAGACGCTGGCTACCAAACCGGAATCTTTGGCAAGTGGCACCTCGGCGACAACCACCCATTCCGGCCCGAAGACCGAGGTTTTGACGAAGCGTTGTGGTTCCCTTCCTCGCACATCAACAGCGTCCCCGATCACTGGGACAATGACTACTTCGATGACAACTACATCCACAACGGCCAACGCGTCGCCTACTCTGGGTATTGCACCGATGTGTTCTTTGACGAAGCGATCGAGTGGGCCAAGCAATCCAACTCACAAGGCTCACCCTTCTTTGCCTTCATCCCACTGAACTCCGCCCATTGGCCTTGGTTTGTTCCCGATCAGTATCGCGATCGAGTCCGCCAGATGATCGGCAGGGACCAAGCACTCCAGCAAGAACTTCAGCAAAAGCTCGACGCCACGCCCAGCAATCTTGAAGACCTGATCAGCTTCCTCGCGATGGGACTGAACATCGATGACAACATGCGAAAGCTGAATCAGTTCCTGGATGAATCAGGACTCGCAGACAACACAATCCTGGTGTTCCTCACCGACAACGGCAGCACGTTTGGGCACCACTACTTCAACGCCGGGATGCGTGGCAAGAAGACGCAACTCTGGGAAGGCGGTCACCGTGTGCCTTGCCTGATCCGTTGGCCCAACCAACTCGCCGCTCAAAAGGTCGACGACCTGACGCACGTGCAAGACCTTCTGCCAACCCTGGCGGACTTGGCTGATTGCGACGAACACCTGCCCGGACCGCTGGATGGCATCAGTCTTGCCGATCGTCTTCGCGGCGAAACCGATTCGTTGGCCGATCGCATGCTGGTCATCAACTACAGTCGCATGCCGCAGTTCAAGGTCACCTACACCAAAGGCAATCCCGCGATCCCGCGCCGCAACGGTGCTGCCGTGATGTGGAAGAAGTGGCGACTGCTGGAAAACAAACGCTTGTACAACGTGGAAGACGACCTTTACCAAGACCACAACGTCGCGCAAGCTCACCCCGAAATTGTCGCCAAGATGCGTGCTCACTTGACGACATGGTGGGACGGTGTCAAAGACGATGTGATGAGGCCGGAACGCGTCGTGATCGGCAGCGAACAAGAAAACCCCAGCTTGCTGACCGCTTGCGAATGGCTGGACATTTTCGTTGATCAACAAGTCCAAATCCGCCGCGGCGTGCTCAAGAACGGCGTCTGGCACCTGATCGTCGACCAACCTGGAACGTATGAGTTCGCACTGCGGCGCTGGCCCAAAGAATCAGGCCTGAAACTCGACCAAGCCATTCCGATGAAGCAAGTCACTGACGGAACATTTCCCGCTGGTGTCTCGCTTCCAATCAAGTCTGGCCGGCTCAAGATCGGCGACTTCGATCAAACCAGCCCGGCGGATTCATCTGACGAATCAATCACATTCCGAACGCAACTCACCGCGGGTCCTATTGAAATGCAAACCTGGATGCTCAACAGCAAGCAACAACCGATCTGCGGTGCCTACTACGTCGACGTTCAACGCGTCGACGAGTGACGTCATCGCCGCGTCCCAGGCAATTTCCCCAGCAACCCGAGCACGAGACCGAGAACCCCAATCACTTGGGGCGCGAGCATCCACACGATGCTGATCCACGCACTCGGCTCTGCCGGCGTGTTGCTTCCGGCGTAGCGAACGGAGATGTAAATGCCGGTCAGAAAGCCGAGCACGACCGCCGCCGCAAAGAAAAACACGATCATCCAAATGATTGACAGCAACGCCACTCGAATGAACACCAGGAGGCCGCCCAGGAACGTTCGTGGTTCCTCAGCAACGACGTGGTTGTCTGCGTTTCCAGCAACAGAATAGGGATTGGGCTCGGACGGCATCAAAGGTCTTTGCAAGAAAGTGCCAAACGGTTTTTCAAAAAGTCATCCCCACTCGAACACCACGCTGAGTCCTGAGTCCTGAGTCCTGAGTCCTGAGTCCTGAGTCCTGAGTCCTGAGTCCTGAGTCCTGAGTCCTGAGTCCTGAGTCCTGAGTCCTGTGGCCTGTGGCCTGTGGCCTGTGGCCCTGAGCCACTCTTCACTCCCCCACCACCACATCCACCACACAGATCTCTCGATCTCGATCCGCACCTTGGGAAAGAACCGTGCCATCGGGTGTCACGGCGTAGCTTTGCCCGCCGTAAATCATCCCCTGCCAGGGGCCGCCGCTGATACTGCCAACCAAGTTGGTGCCCACAATGGGACACCCGATGGTCTTGGCCGCCTTGGCGATCGTGTGGCGAAGCGATGGACCATGCCCAGGCCATGCGTCAGCCTGGGCTGCCCAACCGTAGGGAACCAGCAGCAAATCAGGCTGCTGGGCAGCCATCCGCTCGACCACTTCCTCATCAAACGTGTCGGCACAAATCAGCATGCCAACCCGGCCAAACTTCGTTTCGACGACTTCAACCGTCTCGCCGCGTGTGTACGGAGGGCTCATCAGATGCGTGAGCACATTCATCTTTCGATGTTTCAGAATCAAACTGCCATCGTCGTCCAACAGCACCACGGAATCAAACAACCGTTCGCCGTCTTTCTCCGACACTCCGACGGACAGATACACACCGTGTTGCTGAGCAATCTTGGACAAAGCCTCCGTGTCTTTTCCCGGGATGGGTCCTGCCAACTCATGAGCTTTCGGGTTCACCCACCCGTACAAAGAAGTCTCTGGAAAACAGACGATCACGGCTCCCTCGCTGGACGCCTCCGCGACGGCATTCTCAATGCGTCTGAGATTTCCTTCTCGGTCACCATCGATGCAATAGATCTGGGCCATCGCAACCCGGCAAATCTTCTCGTTCGTCGCGGCATCGGTCGCATTCGCGATCGTTGGCACCACCGCAACGATCAGAAGCAGAAAAATGGCAAGCACTCGACACCAAACCGACTTCATAACAGACATCTCCCGGGATTGACTCAGGCGGGCTCCATTGCCCACCTTCAGTCTAACGGGTCAGATCGCGGAAGCGACGCATGTTGCCGCTATGGCAAAACCGGAACCCTCAATCGCCTACACCGGCGTCCTGCAATCGAGACATCACACGCTTCCATCCCAAGCTCTTCGCGAGCGTGGAAGGCGTCATCCCGTTTGGAGCAGCCTTGCTCGGATCGGCCCCATGTTTCAAGCACACATCGACGCCGTCCAACGACCCCGCCAACGCCAATTGATGCAGGAATGTGTATCCGTTGTCGTCCGCTTCGTGAACCAACTCCGGATTCTCGGTTAGCGTCTCGTCGAATGAGTCTCGCATGTTGACCGACATCGGATGCTCCGTCTCGGCCACCTTCTCGTAGTCCTGCGGCTTGACCTCCGGGTGACTGAAACGAGAAAACAAGCCCTTCTTCTTCGTTGCGGATTCACCGATGTAATCGGGGGGAACCAAATTGACCATGCCCACAGCTCCAAAATCGAAGCCCCATGCCTGGTCATGCTGCTTGCGTTCCGAATCACTCATCCGTGCACGCATCAAATCAACCGTGAACCCTCCGTACACGTCGCCTGACATCACGTACATCCAATCACACAACTGACGCCCTGGAATTCTGACTCGATCTCCTTCGCTGACGCTCTTCAAGGAAGTTGGCGCGTTGATCAAAGTCCCTTCGACCTTGCGCCCATCAAAGCTGACATCCATCAACCACATGTGTTCGCATTCCAACGCATCGGGATCCTGGGCTCGAACTTCAGGCGGATCAGTGAAGGTTGCCTTCACTGCGGCCATCTCCAGACCTGGGATGATCCGGCGACGTTCCCATGCCATCTCACGCCAAAAATAGCGAAACGTCTTGCGGGCTTTGGCCGCCGCTTCGTTCATCTCGGAATCATTTCCGGGTGATTTGAAAACAGGAGATGCTTGTGCTGACATGATCGAACCCCGACTTTGCTGATCGAAAGAAATTGGCACGTGACGACTCACAAAGGCGATTGCGCGGACCGCCCAATCGCCAACGTGAAAACTCGTCCAAGCCTCGAAGCTCTCTCACCATCCCACCACGCGGTTTGCAAATTGGCATCGATCAGTGCCAGGGCGAAGTTGCTTGGAACGCATTAGCATACCCCAGATGGAGCAGGCAGTGGCCCCTTTCGGGCACCCTACCATCCTCCATTGGCCCGAAAAGAGAATCAAACCCCCATTAAGGATGCCAGCGAAGTCGCGGCGTCCGGGCGTGACTGACCCGTTTTCTGTTCGCAAAGGGCCGCCAGATCAGTTCGCAACATTGAATCTTCGGTAGCATCCGAGCAGAAACATATGCACCGCGTAGGCCATCAAGCCGAATCCAACGACCCCCAACAAAATTCGACCGTACGTCTGGCTCGCAATGGCCGAAAGTGCATCTCCCATTCCCGCGATCTCTCCATTCCCAGTTCCCTGCCAAGCGGACTGAGCCAAGAAGTATCCGATGATTACAAAAGCGATCCCGCGTGTGATCAAACCAATGCGACCGGCGTGCAGCGCCGTTGTCCGAAATGCGTCGCCCATCTCAGCCAACTGATACTTCGTCATGAACTTGGCATGGTAACCCTTCACCGCAAAGTAGATTCCCACACCAATTGTGATGGCCCCTGCAGCCCCAAGGACGATCCGCCCTGGCATGCTATCCAGCAGGAAGGACGCTTTTGACGATTGCCCACTCGATGGGCCACCCACCCAACCCAGCGACAGCGATCCCGCATAGGAACCGAGCACCGCGTACGCAACACCACTGATCGCGTATCCGGTTCGCTTCACCAACCCTTTCGCTTCCGTGCCAGCCCCTTCGGTGTCTTGGATTGCTTGCACCCAACGCCAAGCGGTGTAACCGAGCAAACCAATCGCGACCAAACCCAACATCAATTTGCCATAGGGTTGCTCGCCAATCTCTCGAATCGCATTGCGAGCCCCGCCCACTTCACCACCGGCACCAATCGTGACACGAAAGGCGAGGAAACCAACGATGAAATACACGACGCCCTTGGCAATGTGCCCCGCACGGCCAAGGGTTTCGACCCAAGAAGGAACTTGCGGCAAACGAGCTTCTTGAAAACCACGCCAGGAGAAACGAGAGGTCGTGTTGGCAGACATGAATGAGGCCTCGATGGAACACAGTGGAAGGTGACGATGGCGTTGCAAACGCGGATTTCGGACCGGAACATGCCATGACATCCACGGTCAAATAAACTGCGTCTCATCATTCGCAAAGCTCATGCCGGTTCTCATTCAAAACGTGGCGAATGCGCGTCCCCGCTTCACGACGTCGCCATCTCAGCGATGGGTTGATCCTCTTTGATGGGTTCACAATCCTCCGTGCTTTCGTCACACGATTCTTCCCCCAGAACAACAGCCAGCGGGAACGTCGAATCGAACGCGGCGAAGATCTGGCGCATCATGATCAGCATCGGGACAGCCAACAAAACACCGGGCAATCCCCACATCACTCCCCAAAACGCAACCGCGACCAAAACCACAATCGGGCCGACTTTCAACGTTCGACCGACCACGGCGGGTGTGATGAATTGCCCTTCGATCGCGGTCACCAACCAGAACGCAAACGCGGTCATCAGCGCTCGCGTGGAGGAGTCAAACGCACTGCCTGCAGCCAACAACACCAACCCCGTCGCCCCCAAAGGTCCGACATAGGGAATGAAATTAAACAATCCCGCCAAGACGCCCCAAAGAATCGGCGTCGGCATTCCCACCGCCCACATGACCAGCGTCGCCGCGACAGCCAGCCCCAAATTGATCGCACTGATTTGTGCGAGATAGCGGCCGACATTGTCCTGTATGTCTCCAATGGTTCTCAAGACGCTCTCGCGCCGCTCCTCATCGGGCAACACGTTCAAGATTCGATTGAGAAGATCGTCCCCCGTCGAAAGCATGAAGAACGTCAACACGGCAATGGCCATGATGAACGCCAACACGCTTCCGGTCGTGTTGATCAGATACGAAGAATCAATCAACCCAGGCTGATCCACTTGAATCTTCAGTGTCTGCTCGACACCGATTTCTTCCCCGGTCTTTCGCACTGACTCTTCCGCTTCATTCACCTCATCGATCCGCTCGGTCAGAGAATCGAAGTTACCTCGAAATCGATGCAAGCTCTCGGGCGCACGGTCCATCCACGTTTGCATCGGTGAATAGAGAAGCGTTGCGATCAAGGCGATCGAAAGGAACGCAACCAGAATGACCAAACCACTGGCCAACGACTTGGGAATCCCTCGTTTGCAAAGACGCGAAACCGCGGGTCGCAACGTCAGGTACGCCAGCACAGCGATTGACAGCGGCACAAACAAAGCCGCCCCCAGATACAGCAAACCGCAGAGCAAACAAATAGCGATCACAATCAGCCACGGATCGCTTCCCCCGGAAGGCGAATGAGAGTCGACGATCGATCTCGTTCTGCCCGAATCAACCGGACGATCGATTCGTATTCGCTGCTGAAACGAGTCGCCCATGGAAGCTCAAAGGTTGTGGGGATCGAAAGGATGTGAAAGCATTGTTGCGTTTCGAAGATCACGAATCACACATCAGTCCCCAACCAGTCGCAAATCTCATTCCGATCGCGATTGCCTGCAGGAACCGACCCAACGAAAAACAGGCCCGCAGCCAAAAGAGCCGCGAGCCTCTGGGGTCAGTCGTCCGTCGTTCGCCAGTTCAGACTGGCATTCAACCGATCAGCGTTTGAAGATCCGTGTGGGTTCTTCCGCGGTGATTTTCGACGACAACGATTGGCTGGCCAATTGAGTTGTCAATCGGACCGAACCTTCTCCATCGCCTTCGGCTTTCACGGTGTAGGTCACTTCATCACCAGGCTGCATCTTCTTGATGGGAGCAAACTGGATCGACTGGCCATCTTCCTTCAACTCCGTTGGCCCATCAGCGGACACGAACTTCAACCCATCTGCCAGCTCAGCGGTCAGACGAACATTGTTGTCGATCGCATCGCCTTCGTTCCAAACCTTGATGGTGTAAATCACTTCGCTTCCGTCTTTGACAGGGTCTTCGTCGTCAACGACCGTCAGTTGAAGTGCCGGCAGACGAACGACCTTGGCACGGGCCATCGCAGTGGCGGTGGCACGCGTCGTCGCATTTTCTTCCGATTTGGCCGGGTCGACCGTGCAAACACTGGTCGCCTTCACCTTCGTGGGAATTTCGTCCAATTCTCCAGTGCGAATGGCATAGTCAATCGTGGCACTTTGGCCGGGATTCAGTTTCTCAATCGTCAGCATTTCCTCGGCCATCTTGGGCGAATTGTCTTGCTGTGATTGCTCACTGTTCTTGCCGTTCTCCGAGTTTGAACCCGACTGACTGTCCGATTTTGCAACGGTTGGCTGACCTTCGGACTGCTTCTTCGAATTGCTCTGTTGCGATTGATCGCCGGACTTCAACTGCGGCTCACTCAGATCAGCCAGGTTGGCTGCTGCAGGCCACATCAGGTTGATGCGAACGTCTTCGGCAGGAGCATTGCCTTGGTTCGTGATCGTCGCAGTGAAGTGCGCCAAGTCATTCCCATACAGACGGTTGGGACCATTGACATTTGCCACCAAGTCAGCCGAAACCACTTTGGTCTGCGTCTTTTGACTGCGTGAACTCAGCTCGCTTTCGTCTGCTTTCGCCACAGCACGGCTGCCAAATTCACCGCTCTTGGACGCATAGACGCGAGCCAAAAACTTGCGAGTGTCACCGGCTTTCAGCCCGTCGACATTGAACTTCAACTCTTTCTCACCATCGATCGTGGCCAAACCATCGCCCAACGAATCCGTGATGGTGATTGGACCGACATCGCCGCTGCCGCCGTTCTTCAGCGTGTATTCCACCTCGATGACGTTGCATCGATTGGCCTCTTTGGGCGCAAACTTGGTCAGTTCCAACTTGGGCTTGACGGCCTCGCTGGTCAAACAAATCGCAGGTTTGTAGCTGACCACTTCCAAGCAACTACGGATCTCACCTTCTTTGTCCGCAACCGCTTCGACGTCGAATTTCCTCGACTCTCCCGGCTTCAGCATTTGAATCACCATTTGATTCTTGCTGTTGTTGTTCTTCTTCTGTTTGTCTTCGGACTGCGACTTCTTCTCGTTCTGTTGCTTGCCGGATTGAGAGACGGATTCGATGGTCAGTCCTTCTGCGCTCTTCTGCGCCAACTTCACTTGATGAAGCGTGACCGCGTCAGAAATGTTCGTGACCTCGACGGTGTAGTTGAAACTCTCGCCGAGACGAACCTCCTCCGGCATCTGACTGGACACCTTCAAAAACCCATCGCCGGTCGAAAGGGACGTTTGAGCTTGGGCGGATGGAAGCAGGGAAGCGGAGCAGATGGCCGCTGCTGCGAAGAAGAGACTTCTTCGGAATGAAGTCATGACATACCTCTTGCTAATTGTGAAATCGATCGTGAATTGAAAGGCGTCGCCACCTGACGACAGCACCGACTTCACGCAACGACTATGCCAGCCACCAACTTTCTTCGATGAAGAACCGAAGAATCTGTCTGGTTCGGAGCATCGATTGGTTGATGCCTCGACTTCCACGCGAACGGAGCCATCGATTGATCGCTGAACGCGCACGTTGGACACGAATCAAACGCCCGTTTCGCCGCCGCGTTCTTCGGAGCCGAACCGATCGATCGACAATGACCCACCAGACCGATCGCGAAGCGACCAACCGTTCACAATCCCGGTGATCGGCACGCCTGCAACCGTCCGGTCTATACTGAGGTTGCCCGTGGCAGGTCTGTTCGATCCGGAACAGGTTGCCAGAAAGAGGTGGCCGGAACAGGTGGCGTTGTTCTCATGTGCCTCCGGGTCTTTTCTCACACGAAGGTGATATGCGATGTCCAGCAACCTGAGCACCCCGGCCGACCCCCTGCCTGATTCTCCCTCGAAAGCGGCGGGTGAAGACCGTGGGATTCCGGTTCGTTTGGCAACCCGCGAGATCACCGCGGCACTTGTTTGGACATTCGCTGCGGACGTGCTGATCTTCCGGCTGGCGACTTACTTGTCGATCGCAATCTTCTTGGTGCTGACGCCGATCCTCTTTCGATATGCAACCCAAAACCTGCCTCACCGACGCTCGCTGGCCATTTGCGGGGCGCTGTCCGGCTTGGTTGCTCTGAGATTGCTCTGGCAAGGTTCCCCGTTGGCAATCTTCTCGGCAACGGTCTTGGTGGTTGCCATGTCGATGGCCGCCAGCGGTGTGGTTCCTTTTGTGTTGGAGGGCTTCCTTTGGTTCGGCCGCAGTTTCGTCACGGGCATCGACCGTATCTCTCGCTACCGATTGACCAGCCAAGCGATTGATCAGGTTCGCAGCCATCATCGACTTGCTTCAGTCCTGCTTCCCGTCGCCGCCGTGTTGGCGTTCGGAGGGATTTTCGTGATGGCCAACCCTGATTTGGTTTCCTGGGTCAGCGGGCACGTTCAGTCCGCCTGGAACATCACCTTGGATTGGTTCAGCAATTTTTCCGTTTGGGAAATCCCGTTCTGCGTCTTGGCGCTGACGATCGGCGTGGGATTGATTCGCCCGCTCCGTCCGCATCTGCGATTCGGCGACCAATCGGAAAACCAGCCAGCGATCGCTTCGGCGGAATCGAGTCTCTACTTCGCCTATCGCAACACGTTGATTGCCGTCGCGACACTCTTCGCCGCTTACTTGTGCTTTGAATTCTGGACGCTTTGGCGACGGGATTTCCCAGAGGGTTTTTACTACGCCGGTTACGCTCATCAAGGCGCCGCGTGGCTGACCATCGCTTTGGGACTGGCAACGGTTTCTCTCTCGGTCATCTTCGGACGCAGCCTGCTCGCCGACCCTCGCATGCCCAAGGTTCGTTGGTGGGCGTGGATCTGGTCCGCGGAAAACCTGCTGCTCGCCTTGGCGGTGTACAACCGTTTGCTGATCTACATTGGCTACAACGGCATGACGCAACTTCGCATGGTCGGCCTGTTCGGGATCACCGCCGTCGCGATTGGATTCGCATTGGTCGTTTACAAGATCGCGACCACCAAGAATTTCTGGTGGTTGCTTCGCTCACAGATGTTGGCCTTGACCATCGTCGTGATCGCCTACAGTGTCACGCCGGTCGACTACCTCGCACACCGCTACAATGTTTCCAAAGTCAACACGGGATACCCAGCTCCCTCGGTGATGCTGGCAGTCAAACCCATCAGCGATGAAGGTTTGCTCTCCACCTTTCATTTGTTCGAACACCCCGATCCGATCATTCGAGAAGGCGTGCAAGCACGGCTGGCCATCCGCGAAGCAGAACTCGCTGCGTCGGGTTCGACTCATTGGAGTGAACTGCAAGGTGCCACGCGATTGCTCGCGTCACGGCTGGCCGATCACCCGGAACTCGCCACTCGATTCGCAAATCCCGCCCATCGCCAATCCACCCTGCAACGTTTCAAAGACTACGCGATGCAGTGGTATTGAGATTTTCAATCCTGACGGCTCAGGACAACAAGGCTCCGAGTGGATGCAACAACAAAGCGAGGCGTGTTCGCAGTCGGGCATGTCCTTGACGTGGCAACTCAACCGGCCAGCAACCATCGCCAGGTAGAACCTGGCCGACACTCGATCCGCTCGTAGGCCAGGTTCCACCTGGTTTCCACGCCGACGCTCGGGAACAAAGCGAGGCGTGTTCACGGTCGGGCATGTCATCGACATGGTAAATCGCCCCGCCAACCCCCATCGCCAGGTAGAACCTGGCCGACGCTCGATCCGCTCGTAGGCCAGGTTCCACCTGGTTTCCACGCCAATGCTTTGGCACAAAGCGAGGCGTGTTCGCAGTCGGGCATGTCCTTGACGTGGCAAATCAACCGGCCAGTCACCATCGCCAGGTGGAACCTGGCCTACACTCGATCCGCTCGTAGGCCAGGTTCCACCTGGCATCCACGCCGATGCTTTGGAACAAAGCGAGGCGTGTCCGCAGTCGGACATGTCATTGACGTGGCAACTCAACCGGCCAGCCACCATCGCCAGGTGGAACCTGGCCGACGTGATTCTTCTTGGCAATGTCACGGTTCACCCCAGTTGCTTTTGCTGGCTTGCCCGAACTCCGGATCGCTTCCGCCCCAATCCAACTCGTACAGTCCTTCTTCTACGAATCGATGAAAGCTCGAAAAAGGGTAGTCGCGCACCCGACTCACCAAATCGTGCTTGCGTGGATTCCAATGCACGTAATCCACACATCGTTCCAAATCTTGTTCATCCCGAACGGTGTGCTCCCAGAATCGAGGTTGCCAAATCCCCTTCCTTCCTTCGCGTCGTTCCGCACTCGTCACCGGCAACTCTTTCCCTCCCCGGTCGAGGTAACGCTGCGTGAAGCCGCGCTTGATCCCCTGCCATCGAGCCGAGTAGTCCGAATCCCCGCGTGGCAAAATCCAAACGCAATGCAAATGATTGGGCAACAGACAGATCGCGAACAAGTTGAATGGGTGCGACTGCCATTGCTCTTTCAACGCTTCCCGCAAACAAGTCCGCGCAAGCCTCGATTGAAACAATGGCCGACGTTGATAGGTCACCACAGTGAAGTAGAACGTCCCGCCCGGCAAATGCATCCGACGAAAAACTGACATCCCCCGAGCATACCGGACGCCTCCAAGCGAATCCAACCACCACGCCCAGTGGCCGTCAATCCAATTCCGCGCGACATCGACGTGGCAACTCAACCGGCCAATCACCATCGCCAGGTAGAACCTGGCCTACACTCGATCCGCACGTAGGCCAGGTTCCACCTGGCATCCACGCCGATGCTTTGGAACAAAGCGAGGCGTGTTCGCGGTGGAACATGCCAGTGGTGTGGTGAACAGTCCGGCCAGTCACCATCGCCAGGTGGAACCTGGCCTACACTCGATCCGCACGTAGGCCAGGTTCCACCTGGCATCCACGCCAATGCTTTGGAACAAAGCGAGGCGTGTTCGCGGTGGAACATGCCAGTGGTGTGGTGAACGATCCGGCCAGCCACCATCGCCAGGCGGGGCCTGGCCGACGGGAGAAGCAACCGTTAGAAGCCGCCGGGGCTGGTGAATTCTCGGTAGTCGTCGAATTCGCTGTGATGTTCCGCGGCGCGGTTGCTGAATCGTGTGAAGTCGCCTTCCCAGGTCAGCTCGACATCACCAACTGGACCGTTCCGTTGCTTGGCGATGATGATTTCGGCTTGTCCAGCGAACTGAGCTTTGTCCTCACCGCGGTGGTAATACTCTTCGCGGTGAACAAACATCACCACGTCGGCATCCTGCTCGATCGCACCCGACTCGCGAAGGTGAGACAACTTCGGGCGGTGATCCTTGCCGTCTTCGGCTTGCCGGTTGAGCTGTGACAAACACAGCAGCGGGACTTCCAGTTCACGAGCCATCCCTTTCAAACGACGCGCGATCTTGGCAACCTGTTCCTGCCGTGGGTCACGTGAATTATCAGGCTCGATCAGCTGCAAGTAGTCAATCACGACCAAGCCCAGACCGTCCTCTTTGCGTTTGATCCGACGGGCCGCGGCGGCGATCTCGCTGACCGTTCGACTGGGCGAATCGTCCACGAACAGAGGGGCTTGGCTGATGTCGTTGGCTTTGGAAACCAAGCGGTCACGGTCTTCGGAACTGATCGTCCCGTTTCGCAACCGGTGCCCGTTCACACGAGACAGACTGCACAGCATCCGGTCAGCCAATTCGATCGCTGACATTTCCAAGCTGACGAACAAAACCGGTTCGCGCTGCACGATTGCAACGTGCTCGGCGATGTTCATCGCGAGTGCCGTTTTCCCCATCGAAGGACGAGCGGCCAAAATGATCAGCTCACCGTGGTGCAACCCACCCGTCATTTGGTCAAAGTCGGTCAAGCCGGTTTCGGCACCGCCTTCGACGTAGTCGTCACGCATCCGGGCTTCCATGCGATCCATCGCTTGGTGCAGCACGTCGCTGATCGCCCACACGGAGTTGCCAGAACGCCCCTCCATGATCGCGAAAACCTTTTGTTCCGCTTGAGCGCACAACTCCTTGGCGGTGCCAGTCTGTTCGTAGGCATCTCGTAGGATCTCGGTGCCCGATTCGATCAAGCGACGGAACATCGCTTTCTCACGCACAATCTCACCGTAGAACGCCGCGTGCGCCGCATTGGCGACACTGCCACCAAGCTGTGCCAGATACGCCGCACCGCCGACCTTTTCAAAGTCACCGGCAGTTCGCATACGTGACACCAACAACGTGATGTCAATCTTTTCCCCCGAGTCAAACATGTCTCGAAGGTGGCGATAGATGATCTGGTTGGCTTCGTCGTAAAAGTCATCTGCCTTCAGCGACGCGATCTCGTCGCAGATGTCGGGCATCAACAGGACGGAACCGATCACGCCCATCTCGGCTTCGCGATCAAACGGCTGTTGCCGCGCAAGAATCTCGCTGGTCGTGGCTTTCTTTTCCTTCTTGCCGCGATGGGGTCCGTCAAACTTGTTGTCTGCGATCATCCGTGAAGCTGCCGTTGGGGTCGGATGGATGGTTCAAAGAAACGAATCCATTGGAAGTGATCGAAACACCGCGAATGGATGGCAATGAGTGGACTGCCAATCAGCCCACCCGCAAGCGTGATTCCACGCGAGCGATGGCGTCTTGTGCTGACATGGCACCGTCGCCAGCACCAATCGGTTTGCCACTGGACAACCAAGTCTCCACTTTCGTGATGGCGGAGATCGCGTTGGAGTGGCTGCGTCGATTGAAGTGCTTGGCAATTTCAGTGAACGCACTGCCGGTGTGTTGACGCGCCAAGTACATCGCCAGGGTGCGAGGTTCACTGACCCGTCTTGTTTGAGCTTTGCTGCGCAGCCCGTCTCCTTCAAGCCCGAAAGTCTCACAAACCGCTTTTTCGATGCTTCTCAAAGTCGGGGCCACCTGGGTGCTTCGCAACAAATCTCCACCATAACGACGAATTTCGTCGATCGTGGGTTCGCGACGGAACATTCGCTGCAACATGCCAATCAGGTTCGCGATGCCACCCGCAGCACGGGCGTCGCCGCCAATCAGTTCGCTGACTTCTTCCAACAAGGCGTTGTCACATCCCAGCACACAGCGGGTGGCGACCATCCGCTGCAACAGCTGAAATCGAGTTTGTTGATCGATCGCCGCCAGCGGACAGACCAACCCCGATGCCATCCGCCCGGCCACTTCGCCGGTCAACCCGCGGATGTCACTGGGAGGTAGGTTGGCCGAGAAGACCAGCGGTTTCCCCGCCGACGCCAAGGTTTCCACGGTGTACAAAGCTTCTCGCAACGTCGCCGTTTTGGCAGCCAAGAAGTGGACGTCGTCGATCAGCAACGCGTCCACGTCCCGGTATCGTCGGCGGAAGGCTGGCAAACCGGTCGAGCCCACCGACACGACAAAGTCATTGGTGAATTGTTCCGCGGTCAGCAACACCACGCGTCGCATGCGCCGGCGAGTTCGAAACTCATTTGCCAAAGCCGCCAACAAGTGGGACTTGCCCGTCCCCGTGGGGCCGTGCAAGAAAAGCGGCGTGGCAACAGATGGTGTCGCAACCGCCATCATCGCCGCGGAGAATGCGAATTCGTTGCAGGGACCGGTGATGAAACTTTCCAGCGTTCGGCCGCCAGTCGGTTGCGATTCGGGAAGCGGTGGAAGCTTGGATTTCGACGCGCGGGGTGTCGAGACGACGACTTCCTCGTCATCCATCTCTTCATCGTCGAACTGATCTCCCTCAGGCAACTCCGACGCCGCGATGGGATCGTGTTCCACCCGACCGCGTGAACGACCTCGTCCACCACGCGAACCACCGGATCGGTCATCGCCAGTGGCGGTGGATTGAGCAAGCAAGTTGGCCAAACTATTGGCTGATCCGCGACGGCCACCGGATGACCGTCCCGTGCTGGCACGACCAGTAGAGGCACGACCACTGGTCTGCCGCGCCGTCGAGCGGCGCCCGCCGCTGCTCTTCGTGCTCGCTTTCTCTTCCGCAGCGACCTTGGCCGCGCGAGTTCTTTTTTTGGGGGCGGGTTGCTCCGCTTCTTCCACGTCAATGCGATATCGAGATCGCTCACCACAGGCAATCATCGCCGCGGCGCGCAATTCGGTTGCGAAGCTGTTGCCCATGCGCTGCGCGGCAAACGGACCACTGGTTCGTATGACCACCACCACGGTTGGCTTGCCATCATCGGGTGACTCGCCGACCTCCAAGTCGAAGCCAACCCCATGGGTGAACCACAACCGGTATCGGTCAGCGCCGATTCGTTGATGCAGAGCCTCGGCGAACCGTTCAATGGCTTCTTGCGTCTCGATGCTACCTTGCGTCGACGACATACCGGTTGCGCAGACCTCCCTCATGGATTTTGTTAACACGGGCGACGAATCGGGCGGCCAGCGTGGCTGCGATTCTTCGAAGCGATGAGTGTCGCCGAGTGATGTGCTCCCTCACGACGTTGGGGCAGATTCTAGGTTTGCTAGCAAACAAGTCAAATAGATTGAGTGAAGTTTTGGAGCGTGGGCGCCGACACGGCGGGAGGCCACTCAGCGGGGTCGGGAAATCCCGAGCCGATCGCGATCCGAGATCATGACGGAGTCTGTTCAGTGTCGGCAAGGCGAGTTTAGTGACTGGTGGAAAAACTGTCGGTAACCTTTTCCACACAAAACCTTCTTCAAATTGTCACGTTCGTAAACACTCCTCACGACAACACTTACGACCACCAACCCTTGTTGATAAGAATTTTGACGCGAAAATCGGCGTTTCGGCACTGTCGCGGGTGGCGGCCCTGTGCCATCCGATAAACTGACGGGCATGATGAGCGAACTCCCCCTGATGAACGACCTCCCGCGAGCCGAGTTGCCCGGTTCTCAAACCGGAAATCCGGAACCATTGATCCTGGCCAGCGGGTCCCCGCGACGGGCCCAATTGCTGGCAGCGGCAGGTTACGAATTCTCGGTTCAACCGGCCTCGGATTCTGCCGAGTGTGGCATCTGTAGCCGAGAGACCGCCCCCGAAATGGTGGCCCGGTTGGCCTACCGCAAAGCCGCCGACGTCGTCGCCCGAATCGATGACGGGCTGGTCTTGGCCGCCGACACGGTCGCCTCCTGCGTGGGAAGCATTTTAGGGAAACCGCATGACCGCGATCACGCGGAAGAAATGCTGCGTTTACTCAGCGGTCGCGAGCATGATGTTTACACCGGCGTCTGCTTTTGGTCGCGTCGGGACGAGAAATTCGTCGTGGATGTGGTTCGCACTCGGTTGCGAATGGCAGAGCTGAGCAAAGAACAGCTGCACGAACACCTGGAGAGTTTGCAGTGGGAGGGCAAGGCAGGCGCTTTCGGCTATCAAGACGGGAACGACTGGTTGACGGTCATTGGCAATGATAGTGAAAGCAACGTTGTCGGATTGCCGATGGAACGACTGGCGGAATTGTTGGAAAATTTCAACCAGAACGCCGAAAAGATAACCACCCCGACGACCGATTCGATTGAATCATCCGATTCAAGCTGCTCCTGAGTGCAAGCACTTTAGGGAGCAGAGGCGGCGAAGGACGGCGTTGACGAATCGAATGTCCCATTGCCCACCCAGTACCCTCGTGCGATTGTCACCGTGTCACTGCCGTGACTGACCGCGCCCTAGCAGATGGATTTGTTTGATGATTGGATCACTCGTCCGCTCCAGCCTGACCGGTTGCATTGCCTTGCTCGCCGCCCTGTCGCTGGCTTCTTCAGCCAACGCACAGAACTGGGCTGAAAAGATGTTCACCGAGACCAAACATGACTTCCGAGTCGTCGGGCGTGGCACCAAAGCTGAATTCAAATTTGAATTTCGCAATCTGTACGAAGAAACAGTCCACGTCCAAGGCGTTCGCAGCAGCTGCGGATGCACCACGCCGACGGTGTCGGACGACACTCTGGAAACCCACGAAACCAGTTCGATCATCGCGACCCTGAACACGAGCACCTTCATCGGTCAAAAAGCAGCCACGGTGACGGTCGTGTTTGATCGACCGTATTATGCCGAAGTGCAGTTGCAGGTCAGTGGATTCATTCGCACCGATGTCACGTTTGATCCGCCCGAAGTTGACTTCGGTCAGTGCAAAAACGGCGAGGTCAAAGAGCAAGACATCACAATCACGCATCGCGGCAACTCGAATTGGCGATTGACCGACGTCCGCAGCCACTGCGATGACTTCGCCGTGAAGTTGGAACAACCAACCGTTCAATCGAACATGGTTCAGTACAAGATGCGTGTTCGGATGAAGGAAACGATGTCCGAAGGCGAAATTCGGGAACGCCTGACGTTGGTCAGCAACGACACCAAATTCCCAACCATCGAAATGTCGATCGCGGGAATGATTCGTCCCACGATCAGCGTGTCCCCCGCCGCCGTCAGCCTGGGGACCACCGAGTCGGGCCAAACGGTCAGCAAACGACTGCTGGTTCGCGGCGAAGAGCCCTTTGAAATCCAAAAGGTTCTTTGCTCGGACGATCGCTTTCAGTTTGAAATTCCCGAAGGCAAGAAGAAGCTGCACTTCTTAGAGATGAAGTTCACCGGCGGTGACAATCCTGATCGCGTCGCTCAACGAATCCAGATCGTGACCGACCTGCCGGGTGACAAGACCGCGGAGTGTGTTGCCACCGGCACAGTGAAGTAGACTTCACGTCAAAGGTCCATTCGCCGATCCTGAGACGAAGGGATCGCTTGGGCTGATCTCGGGCGAACGCCCTTCGCCCCATCGTCACGTTGCATGCTAACTTCGCCTCCCACTCTGACCGCCGACTCGCACGTTCACTTTCTGACCGGGCGATTGGCGGAAACCGCGGTCAGCGAAGAGGCCACTCGAATCGCCAACAAATTTGGTTGCCGTCACAGCGTGGGGGTGGTGCCAATCACCGTGGCCGCTCTGATCACTCCCAAGTGGCTTTCTCGGCACTGGGAGATTCCCGAGTCGGCAACGCATGTGATCCTGCCAGGTTTTCTCCAGGACAACCTGGAAGCCGCCGGCGATTTGGCCGCGCCGCTGCTGGGACTGATCCAGCAAACTTCGGCCGAAGTGATCTGCGGCCCCAAAGACTGCCGAGACCTGCACGCCTGGATGACCGGTCGCCAAGAATCCGTTGACCTGTCAGCGCACTCGATTGAAATCATCGCCGAGATCAATCACGCGCCGCGTTTGCCGGTCGCGGAAGTCGTCCAACTCGCGAATCGTTTGCAAGCTGACGGCGCGGACCGAATCGACGTGGGCTGCGATCCTTCGCGACGCTGCCAGGCAATCGGTGACTATGTCTCCGCCTTGATCGACGCTGGCCACACGATCAGCATCGACACGTTTGATCCGCGTGAGGCCGGCGACGCGATTCGAGCCGGCGCGACGTTGGTCCTGTCGGTCAGTTCGGCCAATCGAGACGCCGCGCGGGATTGGGGATGTGAAGTCGTTGCGATCCCGGATGTGCCCGACGATCTCAAAAGCTTGGATCAAACAATTGAATTTTTGATCCGTCACAGCATCCCATTTCGCGTCGACCCGATCCTCGAACCCATCGGGTCGGCCTTCACCCAGAGTCTGCTGCGTTACACAGAA
This sequence comes from Rhodopirellula islandica, assembly GCF_001027925.1. Lineage (NCBI taxonomy): Bacteria > Pseudomonadati > Planctomycetota > Planctomycetia > Pirellulales > Pirellulaceae > Rhodopirellula > Rhodopirellula islandica. The sequence goes on from NZ_LECT01000053.1 coordinate 33,396, forward strand.
GTTCGACGACGGTATCCCGAGGTCGAAATGTTGATGGGAATCGGCAACTTGACCGAACTGACCGACGTGGATTCGGCGGGAGTCAACTTTTTGCTGCTCGGAATCTGCCAGGAACTCTCGATTGGCAGTGTCCTGACGACGCAAGTGATCAATTGGGCCAGATCATCCGTCCGCGAATGCGATATTGCTCGGCGACTCGTTCACCACGCCGTCTCTCGCGGCGTTCCGCCCAAGCGGTTGTCCGAGGAATTGGTGATGCTTCGTGATCCAAAGTTGCGACCACACTCGGAAACGGCACTGCAGGCGCTCGCGGATGGTGTGAAAGACAACAATTACCGATTGATCGCGCAAGATGACAGCCTTCACATGATCAGCGCGGGGTTGCACCTGACCGGCAAAGACCCGTTCGAACTATTTGCTGAATTGATGAACCGCCCCCAAGCGGACAACGTGGACGCTGCGCATGCGTTTTACTTGGGCTACGAAATGGCCAAGGCCACGATCGCGTTGACGTTGGGCAAACAGTACGAACAAGACCAAGCGTTGCACTGGGGACATCTAACGGTCCCAGAAGACACCCACCGGATCGAGCGGACCAGCCGGCACGCCCCCCAGCCTCCCAAGAAAGACGACACCGCCAACGGCTGAGTGTCTCTGCTGGCGAAATCGTTTGCCATTTCTTTGCAGCGAGGGGGAGGGCATCTGACCAACCTAACTGTGTTCGGATTGATGTCGTCGCAAGGGACTCAATCGCTGCAGTTGATCCCCTTGGTCCCCAACCGAACACTCCGAACGTTTTAACATTTCGCGAATGCGGTCTTGCCCTTTGAAGCAATCGGGTAAAACCTAACCAGAGATTCTCGATTCGGTTCCTTTGGTTCGGTTGCCCACGTGTCAGTTCTGCGTACCACGTTGCTATGGATCTCCGCCGCGATTTTGGTCCTGATACCAATGTGTTTGGCGGCGGACTACGGCGGCATTTTGCATTGGAGTCAATACGTCGCCGCGGCCGGCATTTTGCTGGCCATGGTGTTGTCGCTGATTGGATTGACTGACACGACGGCGTCCAGCGGTTTGCGGCAGCACAAATTGTTGCTCCCACTTGGTCTGTTGGTGCTGCTGGCATGGATTCAGGCGTTGCCGTTGCCATCGGGACTGATTGGACTGCTCAGTCCGGGTTCCAACGCGGCGTATTCGACCTGGTTGGAAGGCTTGGTGCCAGCGTCCGAGCAACCGTCCGTTCATCCCGTTTCGGTTTCTCCGTTTGACACCAAACACGTCGCCTTGTTGCTGACGTTTTTGCTGCCGCTTTCCTTTGCTGCTTCGATTGTCTTTCACGCTCGCAATCGTTTGACGATGTTGCTCAGCGCGATCGCGATCACGGGAGCCTCGGTGGCCATCATTGGGTTCTATCGCAAGCTCGATCCGACGGCGGACCTGTGGTTCTTCACCTCCAAATCCAACGGTTTCGCCGGTTTCGTCAATCGCAACAACGCGGCGTTGATGCTCAACTTTGGAATGGCGGCCAGTCTCGGACTGTTGTCCTGGCGGATGATGGCGCTTCACCACATTGAACTGGACGATCCCGATTTTGAATTCAATGATTTGCTGGCACTGATTTCCGACCGGGAATCCTTGATCGGGCTGCTTTCTTCGATCACCTGTGTCGCCGGCTTGCTGCTCAATGGATCCCGAGGCGGGGTCGTTGCGGCTTTGTTTGGATTGGTCTGCGCGTTTGGCTATGTCCGCCCCCGCCGCGGTCTGATCGGACTGCCTATTTTGGCAGTTGTGATTGGCATCTCCGTCGCGATTCTAACCGTGCCGATGCAGCTGAACCTGGAAACCATCTCTCGCTTGGAACTGATCTCGGCTGACGCCGACACGCTTCAGAAAGATGGACGCCTGCTGCACTGGCAAGACGGCTGGAAAGCGGCCATGGCATACCTGCCAATGGGATCAGGAATCAGCACGTATGGCTACTCTTACCTGCCCTATCAATCGCAGAGTCCGGGATCGTGGTTTGAACACGCCGACAACTTGTGGTTGGAAATGTTCGTGGAGACCGGATTGCCCGGGGTGGTGATCGCCGTGCTGTTTTTCACCATCCTGCTGAGCTCGCTGCGTCGCTTGTCAACGTCCGCAGACCCCATCGATCAAGGCGTCCGGGTGGCGGCTTGGTATGCCATCGCCGCCGTGATGGTGTCCCAGTTCTTTGACTTTGGATTGATTGTCCCCGCCAACCTGTTCGTGGCGTTGATCCTGGCAACCGCCGTTGTTTCCCGACAGGTTGCCAGCGGTGGATTGCAAGCACCGACATTGGAAGACGAAGACGATCCTTACGAAGCGATGGCGATGGCCGACCCGGAATACGCCATGGCGATGGCCGCTGCCGAGCGGGAAGCCGAAACAGCCACCGAATCGATCGACGCCGAACAATCTGCAGCAACAAATGCGTCCACACGCGGCAACAAGATCAAACTTCAGTCGACCTCCAAATTCGGGCGTCTGACATCGTCCGTCAGCGTGGGCATCTTCGCGGTGGTGATCTTCCTGCTGTCGGTGCTCGCGATCCCCGGCTTGAAAAGCGATGCGGAGTCCGAGTCATTGGTTCGCCGCATCCAAAGTGAATATTCGGGAATGAAGTTCCGCCCGGAAGTCTTGGAACAAGTCGAATCGTTGCTGACAGAAAACCTGAACCAAAATCCGATTCCCGAGACCCGCACGTTGCTGGCAGCCACCCAGCGCGACCGCGGTCGTTTGGCAGAAACACTGGAATGGCGTCCCGTCTCGATCGAACAAGCCGGTGAGATCTACGCCAAAACGAATCTGAATGAACGCGGCCTGGAATACCCACCACCGTTGGCCGCCATGACACGTGATCGATTGAAAAGCATTTTGCACTACGAGGATGCTTGGAACACGTCAATCGCCGGAATCGCGACCTGCCCGCTCGGCCAAGCTTCCCGTGCCACCTTGGTGCAATTGCAGTCCGTGTTGGATCCACAGCCAGAAACCAGCGTCGCGGTCAAACACCTCGCTAAATTTTATTCGACTGAACCCATTCGCCTGATGCGTCTAGCCAAGCGTGCTTTCATGATTGGGGATTTCGATTCGGCCATCACCACGTTCCACGACTCCATTGCACTGCGTCCCAACCTGACCTCGCAATTGATGCCCTTGTTCCGAGTCAATCAAGACACACTGCCGCTCCAAGAAGTCATCCCCAACGAATCACGGGCGATCGAATTGGCAGCCGCGGACGTGTTGCTCTGGGACGAACCTGACAGCGAATTCCTTCGTCATGCTGCAACCTCCATCGACTGCGGACGAGCCTCGAACTTGGCCGCGCGTGCCAAGTGCCAAGCTCTGCTTTCGCGAATTCACTTCGCGTTGAATGACATCGAAAACGCGACCCAGACCGGCGAAGAAGCCATTCGGTTGATGCCCGATGAGCCCCGCTATCGCGTGCAACTGATTGAACAATTTTTGATTTCAAGCAATCGCACCGATGCACTCCGACACGCACGACTCGGACGGGAAGCGATTCCCAAGGACAAACGGTTCCAGCAGTTTGTTGATCGCATTGCCGAAGCCGAGCGGAATGAGTTGCTCGAACCCGCGCTCCCGCAGGACACCAACGCTCCCAGCATCGAATCGATCTTGAACTGACGAAGCCAACGCCCGCTCTCAAGAGGCGTCTTGGGCCAACCATTCCCAGAAACGGCGTCCGAGACTTCGTTGATCTCGGAGGGCCATCCGCCCGGTCTCACCGGCGTGCACCCGGTGACTCACCGCAGGGGAAAGCGTCACGATGGACTGAAATCTCGGCGTCAGCAATTCGTAAGGGTCCGATGACTCCGAACGGGTCTTGGCGGGTGCGACCGGCAACGGTCCATCGACGGTCGCTGCGAGTGCGGGGTGGGGGATTTGCCGACTGGCACGTGGCTGCAACTTTTCGGGATACACCTCGATGATCTCACCGCCACGCAGCAGAACCTGCATGGGCTCTGCCTTCTGAAGCGTCGATCGGTAGGCATCCAAATCGGAATCTCCCACCGAGACCAGCAGTTCCATGCGTTGACGCACACCAACGTGAACCAGTTCTTCGCCGACGCGGACATAGGCTCCCTTGAGATCCTGCATATCCGTCGTCAAAATCTCACCGTCCCGTTGGGCGACGACACGCAGTGAATCGACTTGAGCATTCAGCTCCTCCAAACTGCGGCGAAGACTCTCGGCCTTTTGTCGCGCCGCTTCCGCTAAGCCGAGCTCCCCCAATCCTTCGTGGCGTTGCCACTTGATCTCTTCGGATTCCAATTCCAACTGGGTCGCATCACGCTGGGCAACCAATTCATGATCGGCCAGCTCCAGAATGACTTGTCCAGCCATCACCGCTTCTCCTGTTTGCATCACAACGCGATCCACGAACCCATCGATGGGTGATCGCAAAATCTGGTCATCGGCAAACCGAACCACGACGGGGACGGGACGGCTCAGCGGTGATGGCAACGTGACCACAAACTGCCCCAAGAACGAGAAGGTCACACAGGTCCAAATCGCCCGCCGACGATGCGACCACTTCGAGAACGTCTCACTCGAATCGGTGTAGTTCCACACTTTCTTGGCAAATTGAAGCGACGGCAGCATGACCCACAACAGAATTGCGGCCATCGCGACCAACAACCCCACCGGACCAGCCCACATCGACACCACCACAATCAAACCGCCCATCCAGACCATTTGAAACACGACGGACGCGGCCGCGTGACAGGCCGCAAATCCGCGTCGCCAACCCGATAACTTGCAACTCGGACCATGCATCGCAAACAGCTTGGTCTGCAACCAACCTCCAAACAGCTTGCGTCCCTGTTCTCGCAGATTGGGAATGTCGGTCCAATCCGACAACACGTAGTACCCGTCCAAACGCAACAACGGGTTCGCGTTGACCAACAACGTGGCGGGGCCCGCAATGAAAAAAATCTGGGCGGCAACGTGCGCGACAAATTCTGTCGGATGCCAACACCAAACCCAATAGGCAACTGATGCAATCAAGAGTTCCAGGTAGACACCTGCCATCGCGATGGAGGCTCGTGATTGACGATTGGGCAATCGCCAGGCATTGGTGACATCCACATAGGCCAACGGTGCGAACAAGAAGAACATCACGCCCGCCTTGCCGACTTGCACACCGTGCCAACGTGCGGAAACGGCGTGCCCCAGTTCGTGAATCAGCTTCAGCACACACCACAGCGCCAGCATCCCAACCCACATCTGCGAATCAAAGATCCGCATCAATTCCGCGGTCAATTGCTTTCGATGAAACAACGCGAAGACCATCGAGACACTGATGAACGAACCTGCGATCACCACGCCGTGAATGGAAAACAACGGCCGCATCACGGGCAAGGCAGCGTTTGCAGGAGCGTTGGCGTTGATCAATGGAAACCGCAAACTGATCAACCAAGAACACACCTTGATCAGCGGTGCGATGCAGCTCGCGAGCTTGCCGATGAGCCAGGGGCTCCATCTGTTTCGCTTGGAATCTGCAGTGGGCTCCGGCGTGGACTCTCCCAATGAATCCAAGTCCACGCTGGCGTTCATCGCGTCCGCGGGCGGCACTGACGTTTCGACTTGCTGACCGGGTTCCGACGCCGGTGAGTTGCACGACGGTGGTGTGCTTGCAGGCGTTTGTTCTGCAATGGCGATTTTCTGTGCCACCAAAACCGCGATGAAGTCCGCGATATCTTCGGCCGACCAATCCAATCCGTCCTGTTCTGCTTGAGCAATGATCTCCGTGGTCGACCGTTGCCCGTCCAACAGCATGGCAACGTGATGCTCCGCTGCACCAAACTGAAAGTGTTTCCCAGTTCCCGCGTGCGCGGCTCGAACCACGGTGACTCCGGCCACTTCACAAACGTTGAATTCCAGATCGGAATCCAAACGCACCTTCGGCGCGGTCATGGATGCCGGAGGACCGGACGGTTCGACCGATGCCGGACCGGCGGTTTGCATTTCGTCGTGAGCCACTTGGTTTGGTTTCACCATCCGATCATCCACCCCAGTCGTTTCACAGGGGTGCGAATCCATTTCCAAATCCAAGGGTAAGTGGGACCAATCACGACGGCTTCCCCCCGCATCCCCACTCGCAATGCCGCGTCGCTGTTTGGCAGTTCCGCGATCGCGACAAACACATTGGAATCGTCTCGAATGGTCGCTGCTGGCCATACCGAACGCACGCGACTGTCGAACGACCGCCCGTCCAACGCGGGAAACCACAACTCCACCGGAGCGTTCATTTCGACAAATAGAATCTCCGACTCAGGCAATTCCAATTCGACTTCGACGTTGCCTTCGGGAGCGATTTCCATCAGCGTCTGACCAATTTCCAGCGGTGTCCCCAAAGAACGCGTCAGGTCACCTTGGATGACGACCCCATCAATCGGTGACACCACGTCAAGCTTGTTGAGTTTGTCCTGCAACAACTCTGCCTTTCTCAACAACGTCTTGCGACGAAGCCCGGCCAGCTGAGCGGTTGCGATTTGTCCACTCGCCAACGCGATGTCTTCATCCTTCTGAGCTTCGTCGATTTCGGCCACCATTGATTCCAGCTCAATCCGCAATGGACGACCATCCAACTGCAACAGCGTTTGCCCCGCTTGGACACGGTCACCAGGGCGAACCATGGTCGCCAATAAAGTGGCATCAATCGGCGATGCGATCAGTCGTCCGTCCATTGCTGCCACCGTGGCGGTCGCATGCGTTCGATACGACATCGGGATGCACGTGAGGATCAACGTGACCAAGAAAGCAATTCCGATCAGCCCGCGTCTTGACCACCACTTGCTGATCTTGTTCGCCAAACGTCCCCAATGATCTTTGGCTGGTCGGCTGAGAAAAACAGCGGCGAACAGTCCCATCACATCGGCGGACAACATCCGTTGAAAGGTCTTGGCGTCAAAGTCGTCTGCACTCGGAGGCCGAATCCACACGCGGCAACACGGAATGTCGACGCTGTCGCTCTTTCCTTTCGGGCTGGACTTCGTAATGGGAATCGTGTCGGGAACCAACTCGATCACCAACGTTCCATTGTCCCACCGCGAAGTGCTCTCGGTCGCCGGTGACTCGGCTTCGACCGTGGACGCCAACCACTGGGCGTCAAAGCGTTGACGAATCGAGTTGTCAGCGCCCAGCCAACCCAGTCGTCCGTCATGCAATCGATGCAGAGAGCGCGTTCCCCATCCCAATCGAATGGTGTGTTCAGGCAGAACCTCGGTCAAACGCTGAACCAGCAATTCCGCTGCGGAAACCCGGTCCTTCGTCGATGCCATCTCGGTCAACCAAGCGTGCCACATCGACTGAAACATCTTCGTTCGCGAAACGGCGGATGAATCCTGGGTCAACGCCGCGTTGGAAAACGCCCTGGCGGTCGAGTTGTCCGTTTCGAACCAATCGGCTGCTGCGGAGTGGGGTTCGGAGGTCAGATTCACCATCGTTGAACTCCCGATGCTCGACGCTTGGAAATCGATTCGGGTGTGTCATCCACGCTGGATGGTTCCAACAACCGCATCGTGCAACGGTCTCCGGGACGAAGTTCACCGGATGGATTCTGGATACGGACCCGAATTTCGATGGTCCCGCTTTCACTGTTGATCGATGGGCCGATGGTTTCGATTTTGCCGTCAACCGTTTTTCGAGCCGCACGAAAATACACCTGAGTGTCCATTCCGATCTTCATTGCCATCGCCCGATCCGCCATCACATTGAAGACGCCTTGCAGAATATCGGTGCGGACCAAACGCACGATTTCAGGGTCCGAAGGTGTGATCGTCGCTCCCAAACCAGCCTTCTTCTCTGCAATCACTCCGTCAAAGGGAGCTCGGATGCAACGTCGTTTCCATTGCAATTCCAGACGGTTGGCTTCTGCCATCCGCAACGACCTTTGTTCCGTTGCGGTCAACAGACGAGCCTTGGCGACATTGAGTTCCATTTCCGCCCGGCGGAGCTCATCGGACCCCGCCATTTCATCGCGTAGCAAACGACGCAGGTGCTCAACTCGCACGGTCTGCAAATCCAGCGAAGCTTGGGCGGCATGGATCTCACCCACCATCGACGCTTGGATCTTGGCAATTTCCATGGAGGCTCGTTCGATTTCATCATCCAGCCTCGCGATCACATCGTTGGCTTGAACGCGCTGCCCGACCTTCACTGGGATTTCGGTGATGCGGCCCAGGTCTTCGCTGCCGAGGTAGATGTCTTCGATTGCCTGTGAGAAGCCTTCGTAAGCCGAATCGCCATACAACGCGACACCTCGCGAAGAGGTGGATTCCTTTTGGGCCAAGGCAAGATTTGACGACAGGCCCCATGCAATGAAAGCAGCCAATGCGATGATCGTCCGTGATGTTCGTTTCATCATGCGTTCCTATTCCATGCTTTCCGATGTGGTCACGTCGTCTTTGGGCGCGGAGCCTTCCCATTCGATCATCCCTGATTCACTGACCAGTGATTCTCCGAACGATTCGGTGTCTCGCGGCAAATCAAAGTCAGCGATGCGAGTCAGAGGTGTCAACTGATCCAGTTCGACGGGGCCAGTTTGCAACACCTCAATCTGACTGGTGTTGCCGGGCCGAGTGGGCTGGATGCCTTCCGTCTTGAGCAACGTGCCCATTGCCTTTTGCAATTCAATCAAGGAAATGATGGAAGCGACTTGTGCTGTCACCAAAAGTTGTTCCGCTTCCGTCCGTCGTTTCTGAGTTTCGAGCAGATCCTCCAGCACCAAGGCGGTGGGTCCACCGTCACCTGCCAACACTTCCCAACGTCGGGTTGCAATTTCCTCTTCCCGGACGGCCGCTGCCAGCGTGATCGCTTTGCTGTCCCGCAATTGAAAATTCGCGTTCGCTTGAATCAGTGCGGTTTCAATTTCTCGCCGCGCCGTCAGCAGACTGAGCCGCAATTCTTCGCTGCGTTGTTGGTAGCGATACCGTGCTTCGCGAACCCGACTGCGAGCCGCACGACGCCCGTATGGCAAACTGTATTGCAACATCGCGGTCAGACCAGGACCTTCCGTGAACTGATCACCGAAGGCTTGAAAGAATCGATTGTCGCCACGGAGCCCTGACAGGTACGCATCGAACACGGCATCCAGTTGAGGCTTCAGTTCATTGCGAGTCACGTTGATGCTCAACCCTGCGGCGGCGAGCTCTTGCGTGGCGGCTTGGATGTCCGGTCGATATTCCAAACCACGAACGATCGCATCGTGCAAGTCAATGTTTTCGCTGGGAATGTCGGGGTTCGCGAGCGGGATCAGCTCGACGGATTGATTCAAAGTCGCCAGTGCGGGGCTGCCAACCAGCGTTCGCAAGCGAACCTGCAAACGGCGCAACTCAGCTTCGATTTCAATCAGTCGATCGCGATCGGTTGCCAATCGACGCTGGACCTTGATCCGTTGCAACGGCCCTGAATCCAGGTCCGCACGAGCGTCGACCAAACGGGCGATCTGTTCCCCCCGTTCAATCAGGCTCCGTTGCTGCACCAGGTGACAACGTCGTTCGTACAAACGCCAAAACGCTTGAAACGTTTCGACCAAATGGTTTTCCACTTCTGCCCGCATTTCTTGCCAAGCGATTCGGCTTTCGATGGATGCTTGGGTGACCAGCCGGGTGTTGTAGACCTGGCCGCTGGTCGCGAGCAAAGGTTGCGTGATACTGAGGCTGATTTTCGAATTGCCCTGCGGGTTGGGCTCGAAGAACAGGCTGTTGCTATCGAGCGTCCCCAGCTCTTGGGACAAATCCACCACCGCACCACGACGCGTCAACTTTCGAAAACCACCACTGGCAGTGACCGAATTTTGAATCAGTCGTTCGGGTCCGCCCGTCGTCAAGGTGCTGCCGACTGGATCGTTGATTCGGCCGTAGCCACCTTCCAGCAAAAACGTGGGGTCGAAGACCGCATCCTGTTGAACAATCTTTTCGTAAGCGATTGAAGTCCGGCGTGAAACAGCCGAGATCCGAGGGCTGGTTTCCAGCGTGTCCGTCAACACCGTGGGAAGGTCAAAGGCGACTTGTTCAGGCGACTGCAACAGCCCTGAAAACGCAACGGATTCCCACCATGGGGCGGCAACACTCGGATTGCCTTCCATCTCAAGGTGGTCGGCTTGGGCGGATGAGTCGGCAGGCAATGACATGCCGTCTTCGGCGGGGGCCGGTAGCGGATTGGGAGCCGCCACCGTTTCCGGTTCCAAGGAATCTCGCCGCGCCGCCTCGGCAACGTTGAGTGCTGCCGCGTCTAGAAACCGCTGGAACGAAGTGTCACTTGGCTCATCCGCCCCCATCCGCTGCGGCGACAGCGTGAAAGCGAGCAGACAGGCCGTTCCCGTCATCCAAGCATTCACCATCGATCGTTGCCAAGGCTGATTTGCCTTGACCAACGAATGGCGCCGATGGCACCCCGACGATCCGGCCCGCAACGGCCATCTCGTGAGCATGCTTCGAAAATGCTGAACGACGAGCTTCATTCCTTCCTTGACCAGTTTCGCTTTTGGACGCAAACACCGCCGGTCTCGGACTCCCCCCTTCCTTGCGGGAACGCCAACAGGAGCTGTTGACCGACTGAGTGACTGCGCACCTGGGAACGCCCAGGCGGGATTCACTACGTGTACAGATATCTTCGGAAGCATTGGTCGTGAGGATTGCAACGACCGTGACTGATTTTCAAGTCAAGGTTGGTTTGACCAGGCTCAATCGACAAATCCGGCAGGGTCATCGGAACCCGCAAAGTCTGCGGATCCTACCTGGACACCCGTACGTCTCATGCGGGCGTGAATTTGTGTCGTTTAGGACGATGAGGCAATTCACCATGCAAACTAACGATTCTGAAGACAAAGCGATGGGCAAACGCGATTTTCATTTCTTCCAACTGGAAGACCGTGTCTTGCTCTCCGGCGAAGGCTTGGATGCGATCGATGTCATCGCACCGGATGCCGACCTGCTGGAATCAATCAACGCGGAACTCGACGCCATCGATGCTGCGTTGGATGACATAGCGGTGGGGGATGTGACCCCCGATGGTGAAGCACGCCGGATCAAAGACGAACCCGACTTCTACGATCCGGCGGATGGTCCGATCATCATGGACCCGGCGCGTCCGATCGAAGTCATCTTCATTGACGAAGGCGTGCAAGACAGCGACACACTGATCGCAAACCTCCGAGATCAAAGTGACGACTCGCAGTGGGTCATCGTGCGTCTGTCTGATGACCACAGCGGGGTTGATCAAATCAGCGACATCTTGGCGACGCTGCAGGGCGTTGACGCCATTCACTTGGTCTCCCACGGTGACGGCGAAAGCATTCAGCTGGGGAGCGATCGACTGAGCATCGACTCCGCGCCTTCGTTTGCCGGTGACATTGCGAGCTGGGGGCATTCCCTGGACACGCAAGCTGACTTACTGATCTATGGGTGCGACCTCGCCAGCACCACCGAGGGGCAAGACCTGATCGAAATGCTGGCGTTGGTTTGCAATTGCGACGTCGCCGCCAGTGATGATGCGACCGGGCATGAAGATTTGGGCGGTGACTGGATCCTGGAGTATGCCGTCGGTGATGTGCAGACCGAAGTCGCGTTCGGTTACGCCGCTCAAGCATCGTGGAGAGGAACACTGGATATTACCAGCGATCTCGTCATGCATCACACGTTCGATAGCGACGCCAGCGACAGCAGCGGCAATGCCTACGATGGTACGCGCACCAACGGTGCGGTGATCGACACCAACGACACACCCAACTTAATCGGCGATGGAAAGCTGAGCCTGGACGGCGACAATGACTATGTCGACTTCAGTGCACACGTAGCAAACTTTCAAGGGATCACCGAAGGCACGATCTCGGCCTGGATTTATCACGACGCCAACAGCCGCGATGTCATTTTCGAAACCTCCGACAGTGGAGACAGCAACTCACGAATTGCCCTGTTTCGGGATGACGACGGATCGCTCGACTTCTTCATCCGCGAAGGCTCAACCGAACTGTTGGACGTACAGACTGCCGCCGGGATCATCCCCCAGAGCACCTGGACACATGTCGCGGTGACGGTCAATGCAGGCGGGAACAAACTGTATGTCAACGGTGTGCAGCAGGCTGTGACGTACAACGTCGGTTCGGCGGCAACCAATCGTTTCTTCGATGATGTCTCGGACTTGGACTTCGGCAGTTGGGGCGTCGACAAGTACAGCGGTTCAAGCTTCACACGCCACTTCGACGGGATGATCGACGATGGCCGGGTCTACGATCGAGCACTCAGCGCCGGTGACATCCAAGAGCTGATCGAAGTCGTGGACACGATCTCGGTCACCACCACGAACGACCTCTCCAACGGCAACACCACCAGCTTCGCAACTCTGCTTGCCAACGACGGCGGCGACGGTATTTCGCTTCGAGAAGCGATCGACGCGGCCAACAATCAAGCCGGGGCCGATACGATCCACTTCGATATTAGCGGCACCGGCGCGCATACGATCAATCTGACGTCATCACTGACGATCACTGACACAGTCTCCATCGATGCGACGACCGATGATAGTTTTGCCGCTAACGGCAACCAACCTGCGATCATTCTGGACGGCAATGACAGTTTCACAGGCGACGGCATCGTGCTGACAAGTACCGCGGATGACAGCATGATTCGCGGCTTCGTAATCCGCGACTTCAGCGGCGATGGGATCGAGATCCAGGCGGACTCAGATGGCAATACGATCGTGGGCAACTACATCGGTCGCTTCAACACGAGTGGTACAGACGCGGGAGAATCCCAGGCCAATCTAGGCCAAGGGGTTCGCATCGTCGGATCCAATAACATCATCGGCGGAACCACCGCCGCAGACCGCAACTTGATCAGTGGGAACTCGGACGGTATCGAAATCTCCAATGCCAGTGGCAACGTGATTCAGGGCAACTATATCGGCACCGACATTACGGGTACCCTCGATCTCGGCAATTTATACGACGGGATCTGGATGGTTTCGTCAGCCAACGACAACCAGATTCTGGACAATCTAATTTCCGGCAACGGTGCCCGTGGAATTAACATCGGCGATACCGGTACCAACACGGGAAACGTGATTCAAGGCAACCTGATCGGTACGCAAGCCGACGGAGTCTCGACGCTTGGCAACACAGCTAACGGAATCTTGCTGGGCGATGGCGGGTCTGCGGATAACACAACGATCGGCGGCGCGACCGACGGACAAGGCAACACCATCGCATTCAACGGTGACGATGGCATCGCGGTCTACGACGGCACGTCAGTGTCCATCCTCGGCAACTCGATTTTCAGCAACACTGGCCAAGCGGTTGATCTGGGGACCAGTGGCGTTGCAGCCAACGATGTTGGCGATTCCGATTCGGGTGCAAACGATTTGCAAAACTATGCCGTGCTGAGTTCAGCCGGGACCGACGGCAGCGGACAAGTTGCCGTATCGGGATCGCTGAACACGACCTCCAACACCACCGCAAGAATCGAATTCTTCGTCACGGACGTCGCTGCCGCAGGGAACGGAGAAGGCAAGACCTACTTGGGCTACACGACCGTCGTCACCGGTGGCGATGGGAACGCCTACTTTGTTGAATCCTTCGATGCGACTCTAGCGGCCGGTCAGTACATCACGTCGACCACAACGGTGATCCATGTCGGTGGCACGTACGGATCGACCTCCGAGTTTTCCGCCAACGTGCAAGCCACCAGTGCGCTGATTGTCGAGACGGACGGCGATGTGCTCGATGGTGACACCTCCAGCATTGCGGCACTGTATGCGGACAAAGGTACCGACGGATTCATTTCGCTTCGAGAAGCGATCATTGCGTCGAACAACACCGCGGGTGCTGACACCATTTTCTTGGGTGACAACAACTACGCGTTGATTCAATCAGGAGCCAGTGAGAACCTCGCTGCAACAGGTGACCTGGATATCACCAGCACCATCTCGATTGTTGGAGTCAACGCAGCTGAAACAACGATTAGTGGCGTCGGACTCGGTGACCGTATCTTCGATATCAAGAGCGGAGGTTCGCTGACTTTGAACCAGCTTGCCGTGGCAGACGCAGCGATCACAAGCGTAAGCGGTGCTGGCGTTAACAACGCGGGGATCCTGAATGCTTCAGACGTCGTTTTCCGCGATAACTCAGTGGACAGCAGTTTCGGCGGAGCCATCTTCAATGCTGGGACCGCATTCCTAAACCAGGTTTCGATCTACGACAATCGTGCAACCAGCGGCGCTGGCATCTTCCAGAGCAGTGGGACGCTCACCATGTCCAATGTGGACATGAGTGGAAACTCGGCCGACTCCCACGGTGGAGCCATCTACACATCAGGCGGATCGACCAATATCCGGCACTCGACCATCGTCGACAATACCTCCGGTGATGTTGCTGGAGGCATCTACGCTGGGGCATCCACAACGATCCAAAGCTCGATCCTTGCGGACAACACAGGAACCAGCGCTGATGCCTACAACACCGTCGTCAGCAACGGTTACAACATCATCGAGCAGTACCAAAACTTCACCGCACACGGAACCGACATCACGGGCGCCTACGACGCCAGCGATCGCTCGATCGACACGACGACGGGACTCGCCTACCACACGTTGAGTGCGGGAGATGTGGGGGTTGATGGTGGTGGCGGTGCCGCCCCGTTCACGGATGTTCTGGGAAACCAACGTGACTCAAACGCCGATATCGGCGCCTACGAATACGTTTCCGTGCCCCAATTGTTGGCACACTACCAGTTCGACTCGGGAGCTGACGCGACGGACAGCAGCGGAAATGGGTACGACGGCACGTTGGAAGGCGACGCCTCCGTCGATATCACGACGAACACGAATCAAATCGGCAACGGCAAACTGACTTTGGACGGGTCCGGCGACTACGTGGACCTGTCGGCGAACGTCGGTAGTTTTTCAGCGCTGAGCGAAGGCACCATCGCTGCCTGGGTCAAACTTTCGACGACCGATTTCTCAACAATCTTCGACATCAGTGACCAAGGGACCGAAAACTTCGCCTCGCTTTGGGTTGAAAATGGAAATCTAGTTTGGGCGATCAGTACGAACGGCTCATCAGTGATGCGTGCGACCTCGACTGCCACCATCAATGACGACACCTGGCATCACGTGGCGGTCACGACCGACGCAAGTGGCACCAGCCTGTATATCGACGGCGTGGAACTGACCGGCGGCGCCGTGACGTATTCGCAGGGCGACGCAACCACGACGGCGTTCTTCGACGACTTAGAAGGCGCGACATCAGTGAAGCTCGGTGCGTACGACATCGGTTCCGTCGGCGGCGAATTCACCGGCTTGATCGATGACGTGCAGATCTATAACTACGCAATCAACGATTCGGAAATGTCCGAACTGCACGCCTATCGATCCGAGACTCCCACCGATCTGTCTGCCACGTTCACGAACGGTGGGGGGCTGAGCATCAATGACGATGGTGGTGACGACGTCTATCTGTTGGCCGAAAATGGAATCGGCTCGGTTGATCTGACTCAGATCAGTTTTGAAGCCCAGTTCAGCACCAACACGACCGACGATGACACCACGCTGATCTCATACGCCGGGGGGGCCTCCACCAATGAGTTCTTGGTCTACATCAACACAAACGGTGGAGCGGGGCGAGCGATTGTGCAGGTGGGAGGCAGCAGTTTCGTCTCCACCGCGATCGACTACAACACTCTCCGCGACGGAGAAATTCACACATGGTCGGTGACATGGGACAGTTCCGGAGGCGCGGTGAAAATCTACGCCGATGGGGTTCTGGTTGACTCGGGCACCGGGATCAATGCGACTTCGTCCATCACTAGCGGCGGAACGTTGCTGTTGGGGCAGGAGCAGGATGCGGTCGAAGGCGGCTTCAACAACGCCCAGGCCTTCAAGGGCAAACTGTACGATGTTCGACTGTTCAATGATGTTCGCACCGAACACGAAATCGCGGCCAGCCGCCGAAGTGGACTGCCGTATGACGAAGCTAACATGATAGCGAACTGGAAGTTCGACCAACTTTCTTCTGACGGCGTCGTAGTGGATTCGGTCAGCGGCAATAACCTCACCGTCAAACACACCACCGAATCTGGCTTTCTAGCTAGCGAAGTTTCGTTGACTTTCTCGGTCGATGAAAATGCACTGGATGGAACGGTTCTCGGCCAGGTTTCTGGAGTGGACGCCGAACGTGAAGCACAGATCACGTCGCTGTTGGCCACCGACCCGAACCTGACTTACAGCGCCGAGACTGGCAAGTTCTATCAGTTCGTTTCAACTGCAAGCACGTGGGATCAAGCTCAAGACGCTGCAACCTCGTCTTTGCTGAATACAGTCTCAGGCGAATTGGTAACGATTCATACGGCGACTGAGCAGGCGATGATCGCTGAAATCGCCGCCAGTAACAATGTCTCGCTCTGGATCGGTGCGTCTGATTCTGACACCGAAGGTGATTGGCGTTGGTACGACGGTACGAACGCGGACGAGCAGTTCTGGAGTGGAGTTGACTCGGGCAGCGACGTCAACAATAGCTACACCAATTGGAATCTAGGGGAACCCAACGATTCTGGCGGCGCGGAGGACGTAGCATACCTATGGTTTGGGGATGGCAGCTGGAACGATTCCGATTCGACCCAGTCGCTTGGCAGGCATGTGGTCCAATGGGATGCCGACGACGTCCTGGACGCGACCGATGCGCTGACCTATTCCATTCATTCGCCGACGGTTGCCGGAGCATTCGCGATCGACGCCAGCACCGGCACGATCACAGTCGCCGATGGATCGTTGTTGGACTACGAAACCAACGCGATACACTCCATGACCGTCCGCGTCACCGACGGCGACTCGAACGCCTATGACGAAGTCTTCACCGTCGAACTTAACGATCTTGTCGAATCCAACAACGCCCCGACCGATCTGTCCAGCGGAATTGAACTGAACACCGATGGCGGCAATGACAGTTATCTCTATCTAACCGATGGTCGCCCCGTGCTTGGCGACTTGACCCAACTGACCGTGGAATCGACCTTCCAAATCGACTCGGTTCCGAACGGCTACATTCCGATCATTGATTATCAAGAGGGTGGAATTGAGACGGAGTTCGGAGTCGCGATCAACCCCGATGGCTCCCTGCATATCGTGGTCAATAATCAAACCCCCGCAACAACCACAGGAACCTACACCCAGCTCCTTGACGGTGAACAACATCACATCGCGGTCTCGTGGGACAACACCAACGGGGATGTTCATTTCTACATTGATGGACAGTATGCGGAATCGCTCGCCGGCGTTGAAACCGGTCATCAGCTCTACAACGGATCGACGACGCAGTTGCTCCTTGGGCAAGATGCCGATGACGCCGGAGACGTTTACTCCGCGAACGTCTTCAGCGGCACTTTGCATGATGTTCGAGTTTGGAACGAAGTCCGCAGCGCATCCGAAATCGAACTGAACTATCAAGCCAAATTCGACAGTGGCAACTTGCCCAGCAACCTGGTCGCCAACTGGCAGATGGATGGTTTCAACGGATCCAGCGAAGTCGTTGATGTTGTCGGCGGAAACAACTTGAGCGTCGGCCACGGAGTCGGCGCCGGCTTCACCGCCAGCACGCCAGTGGAAGACTTACATATCGCCGAGAACGCGACGGACGGAACCACCGTTGGTTACGTCGTGCCAACCGATCCTGATGTCATCAACGATGTGGTCAACGATGGACAGTTCCTGGAGGCTGGTGTTCCGGCGACTTTCCAACCCTACGAATCCCCGGCAACGATGGGTGCTTGGCAGGTGGTGCAGAACAGCGTCGACCTGCTCGGTGACAGCTATGAAAGAACTCCGCTGGGAGGGCAGGGGATTGACCTGAACGGTGTCGGTCCCGGAGCGATCGAGCAGACGCTAACGACAGAGATCGGTCGTGAATATCAAGTCACATTCGCGTTCTCCGGAAATTGGGGCAGCGATGATAACACGAAGGATTTACGCGTCAGTGCAGGCGGCATATCGACAGACTTCTCGGTCACCGAACCGGACGGTTGGTCGGAAACCAACATGCTATGGGGTCATCGGACCTTTACATTTGTTGCTGAATCGACTTCAACGACCCTGCAAATGATGTCAATGGATGCCGTCAGCATCGATTTTGCCACCAACAACTCGGGTCCTGTGATCGGCGATGTGCAAGTCATCGAAATCCCAGCAGCGATATCGACGATCCGAAACAACGACTCGACGTTGACTTACGATGCAGCGACGGACAAGTTCTACCGCTACGTCGATGCGGATACCGACTGGAATTCGGCGTTGGCCTTGGCCACCGGTTCATCGCTGAACGGAATCGACGGACAGTTGGTCACCATTCGTTCGCAGTACGAACAAGAACTGATCTACAAGATTGCGACCGACAACAATGACTACATCTGGTTGGGTGCTTCCGACACGCTGGTCGAGGGTGAATACCGCTGGTACGACGGCACCGAGGCGGCCGACTTGTTCTGGCAGGGTAACCACTCAACGGGTAGTGCGATCGACAATGCCTACAACAACTGGAGTGCAACGGAGCCCAACAATGTCTCCGTCCATGACTATGCCTTTCTTTGGAATGTGGATGGAACCTGGGGCGATACATCTGGTAAACCGGGAACTCCCGATGTCGTGGTCGAATGGGACGCGTCCGAAGTCCTCAGCAACTTCACATTCACGCTAACCGATGACGCAGGTGGACGTTTTGCGATCGACGCTTCAACTGGCGAAGTCACCGTCGCGAATGGTTTGCAACTCGACTACGAAGCGAACACCTCCCACAACATCGAAGTTCAAGTATCCGACGCTGCCGGAAATAGCTACGCCGAAACGATGACCATCGCCGTCGATGATCTCGATGACAACGTGGCACCCGTGATCAGTTCGCCTGGCGGAACGCTGCCGTACAATGAAAACAGCGGCCCCTACCTGATCGGCGCTGCGAGCACGATCACCGACGCCGACAACACCGACTTCGACGGCGGGCAACTTCACCTGCAATTGACCGCCAATGGCCTGACCGAGGATGTCCTGGACATCCGCAACCAGGGAACCGCAGCGGGGCAAGTTGGCATCAGCGGAACCGATGTGACTTACGGCGGAGTCGTTGTGGGGACTTACACGGGTCCCGTCACAGGCAGCACCGCGTTGGTCGTGACGTTCAATAGCAACGCCACACAAACCATCCTCAACGCGGTACAAGACAACCTGACGTACGAAAACACGTCCGAGAACCCGTCGACGTCGGTACGAACGATCGAGGAATACATCACCGATGGCGATGGCGGAACGAGCAACACCATATCCGGCGGCATCCAACCGACCCAGGTCAACGACGCGCCGGTGATGGCCCCCTGGGCACCCGTCTACAACACGGCCGAAGGCAATGGCTCCTTTATCGCAACGGTCTCAGCGGTCTTGCAATCCAGCGTCTCGGACGTTGACACGGGCGCGGTGGAAGGTTTGGCGATCTATTCGGACACCGGCAGCGGTGGAGTGCTGGAGTACAGCATCAACGGCGGAAGCTGGACCGCGATCCCGTCCGTGGACTTGAACAACGCCCTCCTTTTGAAAGCAAGCGACCAAATTCGATTCACGCCCGACACCGAAAACGGCGGCTCAATGTCACTGAGCTACTACGCTTGGGACCAAACCAGCGGTACGGCAGGGGCCACGGCAGATGTCTCGTCACGCGGAGGGACGACAGCATTCAGCACGGCGGCGGACACCGTCACGATCAACGTGTCAGATGTCAACGACGAGCAAGTCATCTCGACCAACGACGGCGCGACGTTCTTTGAAGGATCATCTTTCAATATCATCACATCCGCGATGCTGGAAACCACGGATGTCGACAACACGACCGGCGAACTCACCTACTCGGTGACGGGATCACCCAATCACGGCCAGCTGTCCATGGACGGCTCGGCTGCCACCTCGTTCACGCAAGCCGACATCAACGCGGGCCGGGTCACCTACGACCACTACGGCAGTGAAGACTTTTCGGACAGTTTTTCATTCAGTGTCGATGATGGCGTTGGCACGGCATCGACGGGGACGTTCAACATCACGCTGACCCCAGTCAATGACAACGTTGTTGCGATCACCAGCGATGGTGGTGGAGCAACCGCCAGCATCGACGTGAATGAAACCGAGTCCTTCGTGACCCAGGTCACCGCCAGCGATGGCGACTTACCCGGTGACACGATGACGTATTCGATCATCGGCGGAACCGACCAAGGCGATTTCACGATCGATGCCTCCGGCAACTTGACGTTTGTTAGCTCGCCCGACTACGAAAACGCGGACGACAGCGATCTGGACAACGTTTACGAAGTCACGGTCCAAGTCAGCGACGGCCTCTACACAGACAGCCAGACAATCAAGGTCACCGTTCAGGATGTGCAAAGCACCCTCCTGAATGTCACCACGACCTCGGACGTCGACGACACTGGGTTGGGTGCGAGCTACAGCATTGAAGAGTTGTACGCGGTTGGTGGCGGCACCGATGGCGAAATTTCGCTTCGTGAAGCGATCACGGCAGCCAACAACACGCTCGGCCAAGACACCATCAACTTTGCGATTCTCAACACCGATTCGGGGTACACCGGTACGGCGGGAACCGACGCGTACTGGCAAATCTCGCTCACCGCCGCTCTGCCGACGATCACCGAATCCGTCATTTTGGACGGGACCTCACAAACCGTCTTTGGCGGGGACGTCAATCCAGGCACGCTTGGTGAGGTGACCGCGGCAGGCACAAACGGGCAAGCACTCAGCGATGTCGAGCGGCCTGAGATCGCCATCATCGGTGCTTCCGGATTCGACGGTCTGGTTGTGGGCGCCGACAACGTGACGGTGCAAGGGTTCTCGATGTACGGTTTCTCTTCCGATTCCGCCATCCACATCCAAGACGCCGTCCTAGATACCGCGATCAACTCGAACGTCTTCGGGGTGGCTCCTACCGGAATCGTCGATCCCGGTGCCGCACTGAACAGCTTCAACCATGTGAAATCGTTGGGCGCGGACAACGGCACGCTGTCCAACAATATCTTTGCGTATTCCGAAGCAACGGGATTCCATGCCAGCAATGCGTCCGACAATTGGTCCGTCACTGGCAACCAGTTCATCAACAGTGGCTACAACTACAGCAACGGTGACGCGATCGCGATGAATGGGTCGACCGGCGGTACGATCGATGGGAACTACATCAGTGGCAGTTCGACGCAAGCGATCATTCTGTCAGGATCCAGTAGCGGCATCACGATCAGTGACAACACGATCGTTGGTAACGGTGTCGGACCGATCATCGGCTCGCATGTGCAATACGATGCGATTGCGATGCGAAGTGGCACCAACAATGTCACTCTGATCCAGAACATCATCGCTGACAATTACGGCGCGGGAATCGTGGTCAACGACGGTGCCTTTGGCATTGAGATCACGGAGAATTCGATCGACGGCAACGGAACCATTTTGTCTCGCCAAGGTGCTGCTGCCAGTGACAGCGTCGGCATCGATTTGCAGGGTTCTGGCGAGGACGTCAACTTTGGCACGGCTCCCTACTACACGGTTAATGATGCCGGTGACGCCGACACCGGTGGCAACTCCCTGCAAAACTTCCCCGTCATTTCTTCAGCGGTCAGCGACGGATCGCAAATCACGATCGCAGGAACCTTCAACGGCATCGCCAATACGACGTTCACGTTGGAATTCTTCGATTCCGCAGAATACGCCAACGGCCACGGCCAGGGACGCACATTCCTGGGTTCCATGGAAGTCACCACGGACAGCTCGGGAAACGCAACGTTTAGCACTACCCTGACGGCATTCGTTTCGGCCAGCGACTTCGTCACGGCGACAGCAACCAACCAAATCACCGAAGAAACGTCTGAGTTCGCGGCTCAGTTCGCGATCGACGGTCCCGTGTACGCCGCCGACAACAACGGTCACTTCGTGTTTGACGGTGACGACATGATCACCATCGAAAACACCGTCAACTTGACGATGTCCGCGACGATGACGATGGAAGCCTGGGTCAAACCAGAAGATTCACTTCTCGCAAGGATGATCCTGAATAAAGAGGGCGAGTACGAAATTGGAATCGGTGACAACGGGAACCTGTGGTGGGCCTTCACCAACACCGATCCAGGCTGGGCGTGGCACGACACTGGCGTCACCGTATCAACGACCGAGTGGTCTCACATCGCCGTTTCCTACGACAACGGCACCGTCAACAGTTACATCAATGGTGAGCTGGTCGAAAGCTATGCCGGCAGCGGTTCAATCGGGGATGCACACCCGACGAAGAACGACTTGCTGATCGGCGGACGCATGAACAATCCAGCCGACCAATACTTCTTGGGTGGAATCGACGACGTAAGAGTTTGGAACGTCGCTCGAACTCAGGCGGAGATCCAATCGAACTTGACGGCCGAATTGGCCGGTACCGAAGCAGGGCTGGTTGGATACTACAAGTTCGACAGCTCAGATGAAGTGGTGGTTGATCATTCAACCTTCGGACACAACAGTGAAGTCGGCATCGACGGGCAGAAGCCAACCTGGACCGGCATCACCCTGACCGAAGATGCCACCTACACGGTGGACGCGTCCGGCGGAGTCCTGGCCAACGACATCGACCTGGATGGCGACTCCTTGACCGTCACTGAGATCAATGGCGAAAACGCTGACATCGGCAACAACATCACGCTGCCATCAGGAGCAACGATTCAGCTGGAAGCCGACGGCAGCTTCAGCTACGTCCCCGGAACGACCTATCAACACCTGAACGACGGTGAAACCGCCACCGAAACGTTCACGTACACCGTCAGCGATGGAAACGGCAACACCGACACCGCCTCGGCTACGATCACCATCGTCGGCGGCAACGACGCGCCAATCGCATCGGCAATCGAGGGCACAACGCTCGACTATACCGAGGACGATGGATACGTCGCGATCACGGACACATTGACACTCAGCGACGTCGACAATGCGAACCTTCAATCCGCCACCGTTACCATTGCGTCGGGGTTGGACAACGGTGAAGACACACTGTCTTTTGTCGACCAAAACGGCATCGTCGGTTCCTATGACGCAGGTACCGGAGTCCTGACACTGACGGGCACCGCCTCGGTTGCCGAATACCAAACCGCCTTGCGATCCATTCAGTTCGGCAACTCGGACGCCAACCCGGACACGACCACACGTACCGTTGAATTCACGGTCAACGATGGAAATGCAAATTCGAACGTTGGCTCGCGAGACATCGCAATCGAATCGATCAATGACGATCCCTACAACAGCGGATCATTGCCATCCAACGTCGTTGTCTTGGAAGATTCCGCAACAGCGATCGTCTTCACTGGTTTTGACCTGCGTGACGTCGACGGCAGCGGCGGACAAACGTTGACGATCAAACTGTCCACCGCGACGGGCGGGTTGTTGTTTGCATCGGACGGTGGTGGCGTCACGGTCACAGGAAACAACAGTGACTCAATGACTTTGTCGGGTACTCGTGGCGACCTGAATGCGTTCATGACCACCAGCGGTCTCATTCAGTATCTGCACGGGACCCCCAACACCGAAGGAACTGGCACCGACACGATCACCGTCATCGCCAATGACAACGGCAACACCGGCACCGGCGGGGGCACCGATCAAACGTTCGGCACGGTCCAAGTCGACATCACCAACGTGAACGATGCCCCCGGCGGAACCGACAACACGATCACGATTGACGAAGACGCTGCGTACACGTTCACGCTGGCTGACTTTGGTTACAGCGACATCGAGGGCGACTTGTTCGAATTCGTGCATATCGACACGCTGCCCGCCGACGGAACGATTCGATACAACGGAACCGCCTTTTCCGCAGGGAACTATGTCCACT
This sequence comes from Rhodopirellula islandica, assembly GCF_001027925.1. Lineage (NCBI taxonomy): Bacteria > Pseudomonadati > Planctomycetota > Planctomycetia > Pirellulales > Pirellulaceae > Rhodopirellula > Rhodopirellula islandica. The sequence continues at coordinate 57,331 of NZ_LECT01000053.1, forward strand.
ACTCTGATATCAGCAGCGGCATGCTGACCTTCGAGCCAGTTGCGGATGAAAACGGCAGCGGTTACGCCAGCTTCACCTTCCGCGTCCAAGACGACGGCGGCACTGCGAACTCGGGAAGTGACATCGATCCGGTCGCCAACACGCTCACGTTCGACGTGACCCCAGTCAATGATGCCGCTAGTGTTCTGGCCGAAAACATCACCAGCAACGGCGACTTCACGACCGACCTAAGCGATTGGACCGTCACCGGAAATACGGACTGGGACAACAACCAAGTTCGATTTGGTCAGGTCGGAGGAGCGAACGGGACGATTTCGCAAACCATCACAACCGTGATCGGTGAAACTTACTACTTGGCCTTCGAGTATGGCGATGCCAGCGTCAGCCAATCCCAATCTTTGGATATCGAAGTTACCGGTGGCGGCAGTTTGCTATCCAAATCAATCGTTTCCGACATCACCGACAGTTCGACACAGCGATACACCTACCGCTTCGTTGCAGATTCTACATCGACGACACTGACATTCACGGACACTTCCGTCGATCATTCCGGCGTGCGTGGCTACCTTGATGACATTGAAGTGCGGTCAAGCACACTTGTTGCCCAGCCTGCGGTCGACTACGCGGAAAATGATTCCCCTGTCCAAATCGATACCAGTCTCAACCTAGGTGATATCGACGACGACGAATTGGAATCGGCTGTGATTGCCATCACGGGTGCGTATGCCGACGGCGAAGACATATTAAGTTTTGTCGACACAGTGAACATCACTGGGGTTTGGGATTCCGGCTCTGGCACACTCACGCTTACCGGCACCGACACCCTTGACAACTACGAGGCAGCACTTCGCAGCGTCACGTACTTCAACACGAGCGACGCCCCATCGACGGCCACGCGGACCGTTAGCTTCACCGTGAACGACGGTGACGCAGACTCGATGGTCAGTACGCAAGAAATCGAGATCACGGCGGTCAACGATGCGCCCATCGCCGTCAATGACCCGAGTGGGTTTGAGGCAGGAGTGCAAGCGAACGATCCGGTCGGCTACTGGCGGTTGGGCGAATCCAGCGGGACCACAGCGATCGACGCTAGCGGAAACGGGAACGACGGAACCTACGACGGCGTCACGCTCGGTTCGACGGGTGCACCGACTAGCGGAACGGACACCGCTGTCGATTTCGATGGTTCCAATGACAGTGTTGACCTTGGCGCTTTCGATGTCGATGGAACCGGGATCACCTTGTCGGCATGGATCAATGTCGACGACTTCGACAACGACCAACAACGAATCATCTCGAAAGCAGAATCAACGGGCGGTTCCGGCGAAGACCAGCACTGGTGGATGCTCAGCACGGAAGCGAGCGGTGGCGATAACGTCCTGCGTTTCCGCGTGAAGGCAGGAGGCACGACCGACACGCTCGTCGCATCGTCCGGTGACATTGCCGTCGATCAATGGCACTTCGTTGCCGCGACGTACGACGAAGTAACCGGCTTGATGAAGCTGTACCTCAATGGCACCGAAGTCGGATCGCAAACACACTCGGTCGGCGGTGCGGTGTCCCAGGATGCGACGAAAACCGTGACGATCGGTGCGAACCCGAACAACACCAACTACTTCGATGGCAGCATCGACGAAGTTGCCGTGTTCGACAAAGCACTCACACAGTCGCAGCTCCAAGACATGCAAGCGAGCACAGGCGGCAACTATCAAGTCGACGAAGACCACACGCTCAGCGTCGACGCTGCCAATGGTGTCCTCGCCAACGACAGCGACCCTGAAAACGATGCAATCACAGCGGTACTCGTCACCGGTCCAGCCAACGCCAGCAGCTTCACGCTGAACGCGGACGGTTCGTTCAGCTACACCGGCAACGCTGACTTCAACGGCACCGACACATTCACGTACCGAGCCGACGATGGCAGCGGGCAATCGGAAATCGCGACCGCAACGATCAATGTGACCGGCGTCAACGACGCTCCAGAGATTGATTACGACTACGCCACCAGCTTTGACCTCATCACCGAAGACGATGTCGACAACAACGGACAAACCGTTGCGGATATTCTGGCCTCGTCCGGGCAGGACATCCTGACCGACGCCGACGACGACTCCGAGGGCATCGCGATCGTCATGTCCACCCCCGGCAATGGGACTTGGGAATACTCTACCAACGGCGGCACCGACTGGACCGACATTGGCAACGTCAGCAACTCAAACGCACTGCTGCTGCAATCCACGGACCTGGTTCGATTCAACCCCAATGGCGAGCAGGGAACAACGGCCAGTATCGGATTCCGCGGCTGGGACCAAACCGCGGGAACCGCAGGCACGCACCACAACATCGCCGCCACGGGTGGCGAAACCGCGTTCAGCAGCAACACCGAATCGGCGTCCATCGTCGTCAGCGATCTCAACGATGCGCCGGTGCTCGACAACAGCGGCGACCTCAGCCTGTCCGCCCAAACTGAAGAGTCCGGCGCACCCGTTGGCGAGGTCGGCACGGTCATCACCGACATCGTCTCGCTGGGTGGAAACGTCGCTGATGTGGATGCCAGTTCACAAATCGGAATCGCCGTCACCGATGCCGACACAACCAATGGAACGTGGTGGTACACCGTCAACAGCGGTTCGACTTGGAACGCGTTGGGTAGCGTCAGCGACGTTTCCGCTCGCGTATTGAACGCCAATAGCGCCACACGGATTTACTTCGAAGCGGACACTGACTTTGCTGGAACGGTCACTGACGCGATCACGTTCCGCGCTTGGGATCGGACGCTCGGCAGCAACGGTTCGATGCAAAACACCAGCACGAACGGCGGAGCCACCGCGTTCTCAACCGCCACAGAGACCGCCGACATCACCGTCAACAATGTCAACGACGCGCCGGTTCTGGACGACACCTACCTGTACACGCTGACGTCCATCAACGAAGACGACACCACCAACGGCGGCCAAACCGTCGCCTCGATTCTGGCCAGCAACGCCGGTACCGGAATCACTGACGCCGACATGGGTGCCTCCGAAGGCATCGCGATCCGAGCAATCAGTGCTAGCAACGGCCACTGGGAATTTTCGACCAACGCCGGTTCTTTCTGGAACAATGTGGGCACGGTCAGTGCATCCAATTCGCTGGTCCTCGGATCCGACGACCTGCTCCGCTTCATCCCCGACGAAGTCGCCGGTGAACAGAGCAACTTGACCTTTGTCGCCTGGGACCAAACCGACGGATCGACCGCCGGGACCAAGGTCAGCAGCACCACCACTGGCGACTCCACCGCATTCAGTGACGAAGTCGCCGTCGCCCGGATCACGGTCACCGAAGTGAACGACGCTCCCAGCGGCAGCGACAACACCGTCACCACGCTTCGCGATCAAAATCTTGTTTTCGACGCGAGTGATTTCGGCTACAGCGATGTCGATGGCGATGGCTTCGAATCCGTCGTTGTTGACTCATTGGCAGCGGTTGGCACGTTGTACCTGGACGCTGACAGCGACGGCGTGATCGATGCAGGCGAAGCGATTTCGGTCAATCAAGTGATCACCAAGACGCAAATCGAAGCGGGCCAATTCAAGTTCCAGCCAGTCGCAGGTGAATCCCAAGACGCTTATGACGAATTCACCTTCAGCGTCCGTGACGATGGTGGAACCAGCGACGGCGGTGTGAACACGGACACCACGCCAAACACCATGACGATCGACGTCGATGACGCGTACCGCGTGGAAGGCAACATCCTGGAAGACGTCAACGGTGATTCCGTGCTGAGCGATGCCGTCGGTGTGTTCGGCGCCAAGGTCTACCTGTACCAAGACGCGGACGACGACGGAGTGATGTCGGCGGGAGATACGTTTTACGCATCCACCACGACCGACGCAGGCGGGTTCTACTCGTTCACCAGCTTGATCGACGACACCTACTTCGTCATCGTCGACTCCAGCACCATCAATGCAGACGCCGGATACAACACCGGATATGACAGCAACGATGTGCAAGCGGAGCAAACCTATGGCGTCGCGGGTGCCGCCCTCGGGACCGGGTTCCTAAGTTCGGACGGTTCGTTATTCGGTGGTCGAGACGCGGGAACCGATGACAACTCGGCTTCACTGCTGACCGCTCAACATGTGACTCGCGTGACCGTCAGCGGTGCGGACGTCGCGGACATTGATTCTGGTTTCAGTTTCAACACGGTTACGAATGTCAACGATTCTGGCCAAGGCAGCCTGCGCCAATTCATCGACAACGCCAACGCAATCAGCGGCGGCAATGAGATGCGATTCGTGCCAGGAGTGGCCACGAACACGACCGACGGCAGCGGAAACGACTGGTGGACCATCCAATTGACATCGGTACTTTCCACGATCGAAGACATGCAAACGATCCTCGACGGAACCGCCTATTCGTCCGCGGACGGAACGACCGTGCTCGATTCCAACGCCGGACAAATCGGTACCGGCGGAACCGTGGGCTTGGGAGCAGACGGGATCTTGGGGACCGGCGATGACGTCACCCTCGCACAATTCGACCGAACCGAACTCGAAATCGTCGGAATTTCCACCGCCTCCCGCGTCCTAGTCTTCGAAGGCGATGATGCGGAACTGCGTGACGTTGCGATCCGCAAAACCTCCAACGGAACCACCACCAGTGCTCTGGTGTACTTCAGTGGCGACGACGGCGTCTTGGCGGACTCGTTGATCGGTACGTCCGCAGACGGAACCGCCTACGGAGTTACCGGAACCGCCGGCAACTTGGTCTCCTTCAGCGGTTCAGAGAATGCCATCGTCACGGACAATTACTTCGGCTACGCCGGCACTGGCATGATCACCGCTTTGGGAGTTTCCGATTCCACCAACGCCCTCGTCTCTGGCAATGAACTCGACGGTGAGTTTCAATTCGGGATTAGCGCGTATAGCGACAACATGCTGGTCACCGGAAACCTGATCGACGGCGTGACAGGCGGTTTCGGAATCGGCACGTTCTATGGCCCGCGAACCGGCATGATCGTGGAAAACAACACGGTTCGTAGCACAACCGGCTACGGTGCCATCGTGGCTGGTTATGGATCCGTTGACGAAACCATTCGCTACAACATCGTTCACGACAACACCAACGCGATCGTCGTTCGAGGCGATGGATCCACCTTCGATGAAGCTGAGAATGCTGTCATCTCGATGAACTCGGTCTACAACAACACCGGCCCAGGAATCGCCAATGCTGACACGGATGTCAATGACGGCATCCTGGACACCGACCAAGCCAACGATGGCATCGATCATCCGATCATCACCGATGCCAACCTGGACGGAACGGATTTGTCGCTGTCCGGGTACGTGGGTGCTGCTGCGAATGACACGGACTTTGCCGGCGCACGAGTCGAGTTCTTCTTGTCCGATGGTGACGGAGAAGGAGAAACCTACCTTGGTTTCCTGACCACCGATGCCAATGGGAACTACAACGGAACCCTCACCGTCAGCGGCGTCGTCGACACCAACTCGATTGTTGCGACCGCAACTCTGGCGGGAAGCGGCACCTCTGAATTTGGAAACGAATTCGGCGTCAATGTGGCTCCGCTGCTGAGCCTCCCCGGACCACAAACGGCCACCGAAGACATTTCGCATTCCATCAACGGGCTGTCAGTCGGCGATGCGGACACCAATGTGACTTCCGTCGTTCTTTCGGTCAGCAACGGGACACTCAACATCACCTTGGACGGTTCCGCCACGATCTCTTCGGGAGCCAATGATTCAGCAACGCTGACCATTTCCGGCACACAGGATGAAATCAACAACACCCTGGCATCGCTCGCCTACCAAGGCAACGCGAACTACAACGGCAGCGATACCCTGACGGTTCTCGCAACCGACGATGGCGGATTGACCGACACCAACAACGTCGCCATCACCATCACCCCGGTGAACGATGCCCCAACCTTTGATACCGGCGGATCCACCACGCTGACGACGATCACCGAAGACGATTTCAACAACGCGGGTGACACAGTCGCATCCATCATCGCCAGTGCGGGAGGGAACCGAATCACCGATCCCGACTCCGGTGCGGTCGAAGGCATCGCCATTCGAGCTCACAGCACTTCTTCGGGAACCTGGCAATACCAGCTCGATGGCACTGGCTCGTGGGTCGACTTTGGTACCATCAGTCCCAGCAGTGCATTGTTGTTGCGAGCCGAAGACCTCGTCCGATACGTCCCCAACGGAGAAACCGGAGAAGAAGTCTGGATCAGCGTCCGAGCGTGGGACCAAACGTCCGGTTCGGCCGGCGACAGAATCAACTCCAATTCCACCGGCGGATCCACGTCCATCAGCGATGGAACCAAGTACGCGTACCTTACCGTCACAGATGTCAATGACGCCCCCGCGGTGACGAGCCCCACCACCGCAACCGTCGCCGAAGGCGGTTCGCTGACATTCGACATCGCTGGCGCCGGCATCCTCGACACCTCCGATGTGGACGGTGACAACTTAACTGTCACCGTGACCGCCGACCACGCCGCAATCGCTCTGTCGCAAACCACCGGGCTGACCGTGATTGACGGCGATGGCAGCGATGGAACACTGCAGTTCAGCGGCAGCACGGCCGATATCGACTCGGCGTTGTACGGTTTGGATTACGACTCCCAAGCCGGCTACAACGGCAGTGCGTCCCTGGTCGTCTTGGTCGACGACGGATCACTGACCGATTCGACCACCGTTGCAATCACGGTTACGCCTGGGCAAACCGTTTTCGTTTGGGACGGCGGCGGAACGACCAACGACTGGACCGACGCGGATAACTGGGACCATGACCTGGTTCCCGAAGCCGACGACATTGTGGTGTTCGACGCAACCAGCACAAAAGCATCGACCGTTGACGCGTCGTTTGCAGGTGCGATCTCTCAAATCAACGTGACCGCGGATTACACCAACACCATCACGCAGGCGGTTGACCTCAATGTGACCGGCGACATGAGCTTCCTGGGCACAACCTGGAACGCCAACGGAGCGACACTCGACGTCGACGGTGACTTTACCGTGACCGACCTTCGCAGTGGTGGCGGCGACCTGTTCTTTGGCGGCGACTACACCCAAACCGGTGGCGCGAACAACTTCAGCGGCACCTGGACATTCGATTCGACGGACGCGCAAACGATCGAAACCTCGCGAACGATCGGTTCCGTCGATCTGGTCTCCGGTGCCACCATCACTTTTGCAAGCGACCTGAGCGTATCGGGTGACCTCGCTCACTCGTCAGGCGATGTCGACTTGAACGGATACGAAGTCAGCTTGGACGGAACGGGCAACCAACTCATTGACGCGGTTGGATTGACGTTCGACGACTTCGAATTCAACAACGCGACCGGAACCATCACGATCAGCGGCGGATTGGACATCGACGGCGACCTGACCTACACCAACGCCGCGACGATCAACGGAGCTGGCATCCTCGCATCGGGCAACGTCATCACAACGGATGATGCGATCTCCGGCACCAGCTTGCTGACTCTTGATGGAACGGGTGATCAGCAGATCTCGACCGGCGGCGGAACCGGTGAACTTGGTAACTTGGAAATCAACAAGGCATCCGGCACCGTTCAGTTGCTCGACGACATCGAACTGGGCGGCGACTTCACCCACGCATCTGGTGGCTTCAACGCGAACGGCAACACGGTCGAGTTCCAAGGCCACAACACGACCATCACCGCGGGATCCGCTACGTTCGACAACGTGATTCTCAACAGCACCGTGTCTGGAACGCGAGGGATCGTCGGTACGCTGGATGTCGATGGTGACTTCACGTTCCTCAATGCAGGCACGCTCAACGGTGGCCAAATCACCGTCGCCGGCGACATGGTCTTCAGCGATGCGTCCTACAGCGGCACCACGATGATTGTTGCCGACGGCACCGGAAATCAAATGATTTCCGCAGGTGTGGCCGGAGCAAAAGTGGAACAACTGACAATCAACAAAGCGTCTGGCACGTTCACCTTCGGCACCGACCTGACCATTTCCGCCAGCCTCACTCACACTGCGGGAACGGTAGCTGACGTCGCCCACACAATCACGTTTGGCAACAACTCCGGCACGATCAGTGCCAGCTCGATCAACTTCGATGACGTGATCATTGATTCCAGCAACAACAAGAATATCTCTGGCGTCCTGAACGTCGGCGGTGACCTGACGATCGAACGAGTTGCCAACCTCAACGTGGGCGACATCCGGGTCTCGGGGAACGTCACCTCCAACGACACGGTTGTCGGTGGCGACGCGACGCTGACTCTCGTCGGTACCGGCGATCAAACGATCTCTGGCGACGACTTGGCCGGCGGCGATATCACGATCAGCAAAGCATCCGGGTCGGTGATCCTGGCCGATGCCTTGGTACTTGATGGAACCAACCAAGACATTCTCGTGACCAGCGGCACGCTGGACCTGAACGGTCAATCGATCACGACGACCGGCAACGTGACCGTCGATGCTGCCACACTGATCGGAAGTGGTTCGATCAACAACAATCTGACGGTCCAAAATGGAGCCATCGTTCGTCTCGCTGCTAGCTCCACCAGCGTCCACGATACGATCGCGGTCGGCGGCGACCTCACCATCAGCGCCGACAGCGAACTGCAATTGGATCTCACCGGTGTGACCACCGGCGGCTACCTGAATGACTTGTTCACGTCCAGCTCATTGGCTGGTATCTGGACCGACATCACGCTGCTCAACGATTCCGTCGGCTTCACCGCCTACGACGAATACAACTCGCCAACCGGCGCGGTTCATATTTTCTTGAACTCCAACCCCACCGGAGCAATCGCGGACGTCAACGTCAACGAAGACGCCCCCGACACGGTCATCGATCTGGACGCCGCCTTCAGCGATCTCGAACATGCCGACAACGAATTGACCTACAGCCTTGTTGGCTACACCAGCCCCACATTGCTCGACTCAGCCACCATCGACAACGGCACCGGCACGCTGACACTGGATTACGCTGCCGACCAAAACGGCACCTACCAAATCACCGTCCGAGCCACCGACGCACGCGGTGAATACACCGATGTCGCGTTCGACGTGAATGTGTCCAACGTCAACGATGCTCCGGAAGTCACTGCTCCCGCCACAGCCACCGTTGCCGAAGGTGGATCGCTTACCTTCGACAACGCCGGTGCCGGACTGATCGACACCGACGACATCGACGGAGACAACCTGACCGTCACGTTGACGGCGGACCACGCGTCCATCGCTCTGGTTCAAACCACTGGCCTGACCGTGACCGACGGTGACGGCAGCGACGGTACGTTGCAGTTCAGCGGCAGCATCGCCGATATCGACGCGGCACTCGACGGCCTGACCTATGACTCGCAGGTGGGTTACAGCGGTTCGGCGACGTTGGCCGTGCTGGTCGACGATGGCAGTCTGACCGACTCGACCACGGTCGCGATCACCGTCACACCTGGCCAGACCACCTTTGTCTGGGACGGCGGTGGATCCACCAACGACTGGACGGATGCGGCCAACTGGGACCATGACTTGGTCCCCGGCCCCGAAGACATCGTGGTTTTCAACGCCACCAGCATCAAAGACGCGACGGTCGATGCGGCGTTTGCGGGATCCATCTCACAAATCATCGTGACAGCGGACTATTCCGGCGACCTGTTGCTTGCTCGCGCATTGAACGTGACAGAGGATGCGACCTTGAGCGGAACCGGCACTCTCAACACCGATGGCTTCACGCTGGACATCGACGGAGACTTTGTGTCAACGATCGGCTTGGATGTCTACGGTTCCACCTTGAACTTTGGCGGCAACGTCGATGTCTCCGCCTCGACTAGCAACGTGGGCCTATCGGACTGGGTGCTCGATGGCACGGGCGACCAAAACGTTGACATCTCCTCGTTGGTCGGCTCGATCGAATTCGCTTCCGCCGGCACCGTCACAATCGCCGACTCGCTCGATGTGTATCAAAAGATCACCTACACCAGTGGCACAGTGGATTTCAATGGTCAAACACTCTACTTGACCGGCAATTCGTCACGGACGATCGACGCGGAGGGAATCACGTTTGCTTCGGTTGTGGTTGATACCGGCGGGTCGATCTCGATCGTTGGCGACTTCGATATCGACGGTGATCTAACCCTGACCCGTTTGTCATCCTTCACGAATGGTTTTTGGGACGATGGGCGTCTGTTGGTCAGCGGCGACATCCATGCCTCTGATTCCGGTTGGACCGGGGATGCAGTGTTCCTGATCGATGGCAGCGGAGATCAAACCGTGACCACCGACAGCGGTGCGAGCATGCTCCGCAATGTCGATATCAACAAGTCCGGCGGAACCCTGACGTTTGACGATGACATCACCTTCCAGGGTTCGCTGACGCACACGACAGGCTCGGTTGACTTGGCTTCGGTCAAGACGAGCTTCAGTGGATCGGGTCTTCAACTGGATACAGCCGGCATCACGCTGGGTGATGTGGAGTTCGTCTCCAATGCCGAGTTCACTCTGTCCAGCGACCTGGACATCGACGGTGACTTGCTGATTTCCAGCATGACGGGCATCAGTTCGGGCGGTGACCTGCACGTCGCCGGCAACGTCAACAGCACCGAAACCTCCGTCACGGGCGACTTCGGCATCATTCTCGATGGAACTGGCGATCAAACGATCGGCGGAGAGGACTTGACCGACGGGACCGTGACAATTGACAAGGCGTCCGGCATCGCTTCCCTCTTGAATGACTTCGGCAACGCTCAAACCATCCAATTGTTGCAGGTCAACTCGGGAACACTGGATCTTGCCGGGTTCAACGTCGACACGGTGGACGGATTGCTTGTCAACGGCGGAACCATCGTCGGTGGCGGCAGTGTGACTGATGATCTTGTCGTGCAGAACGGCGCAGTCGTTCATTTGGCAGCTCCCTCAACAGGATCCTACCAACAACTCAACGTCGGCGGTGACATGCAACTGATCTCAGGCACCCTCGTCATCGATGTCACTGGCAACACAACCGGTGGCGACTTCACCGACTTGGTGACTTACGGCACTCGCACCGGATGGGGTGCCGCCGTCTCACTCGTTGGCGATTCCGTTGGCTTCACGGTTTACACTGAGTTCGACGACCTAGCCGGCGAAGCGGGCGTTTTCCTGAACACAGCTCCGACCGGAACACTGGCCGACGTCAATGTCGACGAAGATGCGGCCGATGAAGTCATCGACTTGGCCGCCGCTTTCTCTGATTTACAACACAGTGACGGCGAACTGACATACACGGTTCAAAGCGTCAGCAATGCAGGGTTGTTCTCTGACATTCATCTGGACAACAGTCTCGATTCATTGACGTTGGATTATGTCGAAAACCGATCGGGTGACGCTGAGATTGTGGTTCGCGCAACCGATCCTCGAGGCGAATTTGTCGATGTCACCCTCAGTGTCTCGGTCGCATCGGTCAATGATGCCCCGGTGGCCAACAACGCCACCAACAACGCAGTCGAAGACGGCATCGCAGTGGGCGGCACCCTGACGGTCACGGACAGCGACCCCGGCGATTCACACCAATTCTCGCTGATCACCGGCCCCAGCGAAGGCACCGCGGTTGTGAACATCGACGGGACCTACACGTTCAGCCCTGGAAGCGACTTCCAGGATCTGGCGGAGGGCGAAACCCGCGACATCACCTTCGTCTACGAAGCCACAGACAGCGCTGGAGCCACCTCGCAGGCCACGGTCACAATCACTGTCACCGGAACCAACGATGATCCGATTCTCTCCGTGGAAATGGGAGACAGCGACTCCGATGAACAAACAGAAAACGGGAGCACCTTGACCGCTTCGGGAACACTCACTGTTTCCGACGTCGACTTGACCAATATCGTTTCGTCGTCGGTCACCGACGTCGTTGCAACCGGGGCCACGTCCGGCATGGTGTCAAACAATGCCGACCTTCTGACCATGCTCAATTCCACAGCAAACGTTTTGGACGGCACGTCCGACAGCGGCCCATTGACCTGGGACTTCGACTCAGGAATAGAAACCTTCAGCCATCTTGGCCAAGGCGAATCCGTCGTGTTGACCTACACCATCACGGTCGAAGACAACGACGGTGGAACGACCCAGCAAAACGTTGTGATCACCATCAACGGTGCCAACAATGCGCCGGTGATTTCAATCGAGGCGGGTGACAGTGCTTCTGACACGCTCTCGGAAACTGACACCACGCTCGTCTCTTCTGGCACACTCACCGTTTCCGATGTCAACCTGACCGACACGGTGGACGCTGCTGTCACCGGATTTGTCCTGAGTGGCACCACCACCGGGCTGCAATCCGACAATACGGAGTTGCTGGCGATGCTGACATCAACCAGTTCCGTCGTCGAGAACACCGAGACCTCGAATCAACTGACATGGGACTTCGATTCCGCTGGAGAAGCGTTCGACTACCTCGCCGTTGGTGAATCGGTCACGCTGACCTACACGATCGAAGTCACCGACAGCGAAGGTGCGACGGACACACAAGAAGTCTCCATCACCATCAACGGCACCAACGACGCTCCGGTCATCACCGACGGTCCCGCGACAGCCAACCTGACAGAAACCGATTCGGCGCTCACAGCCAACGGGACGTTGACCGTCACCGATCTCGACATGTCCGACGTTGTGATGGCGACGGTGGATTCGGTGATCCCGTCAGGCAGCGGTGCCGCCAGCCTTCCGGCCACGCTTGACAACGCGACGTTGCAGAACTTCCTGACCGCAACCCCAACCACGGTCATCGACGGCGTCCACTCTTCTGCCACGATGAACTGGGATTTCGACAGCAGTGGTGAAGCGTTTGACTTCCTGAACACTGGCGATGTGCTGATTTTGACCTACACCGTCAGTGTCACTGACGACGATGGCATTCCGCTCAGCGATTCAGAAGCCATCACGATCACGATCACCGGCACCAACGACGGCCCCAACGCGGCGGCTGATTTCGCCACCGCGACCGAGGCCGGAGGAGACGCCAATGCGATCCTCGGATCGAATCCGACCGGCAACGTGCTCAACAACGACACCGACCCCGATGACAGCGATACCAAGAGCGTCACCGGCGTGATCGCCGGCGATGCAATCCCGGTCAACGGCACCACGAACACGGATCTCGCGGGCCAATTTGGCACCATCCGCATCCTCAGCGACGGCAGCTACACCTACACCGTCGACAATGGCAACTCCGACGTGGAAGCACTCCGCACCGCCGCCGACACGCTGCAAGACATTTTCAGTTACACGATGGTCGATGCGGAGGGTTCCGAGTCGACGCAACAGATCACGATCACGATCGAAGGATCCAATGACAACCCCGTCGACCTGATCGAATCCGGGATGTCGGTCGATGAAAATGCCACCAATGGCACGATCGTCGGCACCGTCACCCCCATCGACAAAGACGCCGGTGACTCATTCACCTACACGCTGACCGATGACGCATCCACTCGTTTCGAAGTCGACGCCAGCGGAAACATTCGCGTCCGTGATGGCTCCAACTTGGATTACGAAAACGCCACGAGTCACTCCATCGAGGTGCAAGTCACCGACGTTTTCGGAGCCACCTACACCGAATCGTTTGCGATCGCGATCAACGACGTGAACGAATTCGACGTCATTGGGATGGGTGACCTCGATGGCAGTGTGAACCTAGTCGACGAAAACAGCGGAGCAGGCATCGCGGTCGGCATCACAGTGGGAGCCACTGACCCCGACTCCACTCTCAGTGACATTCATCACGTCATGTTCCAAGACGCCAACGGACGATTTGAGGTTGATTTCGATGCTGGTGTGGTCACGGTTGCGGCGGGAGCTTCGCTGGATTTTGAGAGCCAAGCTTCACACACCATTGTCGTTCGCAGCATCTCCGACGATGGATCGTTTGTCGACCAAGCGTTCACCATCCAAATCGTTGACGTCAACGAGGCACCGGTCGCACTCAATGACGGAACGTACAGCACCACACTGGGGCAGGCCAAACTGTTGAACAGCCCTTCGTTGCTCGCCAATGATGTCGATGTTGACTCGGATCCACTGCGAATCGTGATCGTCGTTCATCCGAACAACGGCTCACTGAGCGTCGACCTGAACGGAAATGTCACCTACACACCCCATTCTGGATTCTTCGGCACCGATTCGTTCCAGTACCAAGCCGACGACGGCTCCCTGACCAGCAACACAGCCACCGTCACGATTGATGTCATGGGTGGAAACACCGGCACCGGATCCAGTGGAAACAGCGGTGGCGATGGAGATTCCGGTGGATCCACCGGGACAGGAGATGGCAGCGGAGACAGCGGCAACAATGGAGACAGCAGTGCCGATGAATCCAACCCATCAGACGGTGACGGAAACTCAGATGGTTCTGCCAACACAGTCGGATCGATCGGCAACACCGGTTCGAATTCCAACGACGCGACGCGATCAGGACGCCAGACCCCGGACAACCAAGCCGGAGATGGAAACGGGTCCGATTCTGGCGACGAATCCACTGGCAATTCCAACGACAATCGCAGCCAAGGGGTTCTTGCTTCCGCCAATCAATCGAGTCGCTTGGCTCAACGATTCGGATTCGGCAATTCATCGTTTCATTACGACATCATGGCAGGCGGCGACGCACTGCTCGACGACCTGGTTGGCGAGACCGACCTCGACACGTTGCTGACGTGGCACCTGTCCGACAATGGTTCCGTTCGCATCAACGAAACCTACGACAACGAAGACATTCACGTCGGTGCCGTTGGAACCACTTTGGGGCTGGCCTCGATTGGCTATGTCCTTTGGGCTCTTCGCGGCGGGATGTTCATTGCGACCATGTACGCAGGCATCCCCAGTTGGCGAATGCTCGACCCAGCATCCTTGTTGTCCGCCTACCGCGGCGCCGACGGAGCCGCCCAGGACGAAGTGGAAGAAATGCTCGACTAAGCTGATACGCAGGTGTCATCGGGTATGTGAGCCGTTGGCGTTAGCCACGGTTTTCACTCGCAACCGGGGCGAACGCCCAAACGGCTCACATCGTTGTGCCCGATCATTCCATCCGACCTGCTTAGCACCTTCCGAGCAGTTGTTACCAAGCGATCAATCCGGTTACCCGGCCAAATCGTTAGCAACGTCAAAACTTTTTCACGCCAGTACAGTTGATCACCACTCATCACCGGTGTGACACGTTTCATGGCGAAGACTTATCCAAAGGGAATTCCCTCACTGTTTTTCCACGGTCGACGGACCGTGCTTCGTCGCCTGCATGCGGCGGTGCAGTTGGGAATTTGACGTCAACCATCCCTCCTTCGATCGATCTCCTTTTTGTTCCAGGCCGTTTTCGCATCGCTTCGACTCGCCTTCGCACTTGTGTGCGTCGGATTGGGTCTCATCCTCGGAGCTCAGTGGCTCGGGTTCATCCCCGATTCACGGCTGGCCGAGGAAACTGCGCGCCGAAAATTCTGCGAAACGGTTGCAATCGCCTCCATCGACGACATTCGGCAACACCGCTGGTCCAAACTGAACACGACCCTGGAAGCTCTGGTCCGTCAAAATGACGCCTTGCTTTCCGGAGGCCTGCGAACCGAGAGCGGAACCCTTCAAGCCGCCACCAGACATCACCGTCTTTGTTGGAAAAGAACAGCGACCGCCGCTGCCCCAAAAGACGTGAACGTGGCCAAGTCGCCGCCTGTCGACGCTACCGCACATGACTCTGTCCTGTTCCTATCAGATGCCCCCGAAACCACCGAAGTAGTTCCTTCGTGGGTCGAACCCAGTGAACCGGTTTCGCGCGATGCCACGGCCGAACTGGATGGCGAAATCATCCGGTTGGATATCCCAATCACGGTCCAAGACCGGACATGGGGCACCCTGGAATTCACTTTCAAAACCAATGCCACAGGTCTGTTCGGAAACCTGCTGGACCAAGGCATCCTGCGTCTGCTGATCTTCTTCGCTGTGATCGGCATGGGATCGTACTCGTTCCTGATGATGCGAATCCTGGGCGTGTTTTCAAAAACGCAAGTGGTTCCAGAACGCGTCCGTCAAGCACTCGACACCCTTGCCGAAGGTCTCCTGGTTCTCGACAAAGATGGCAAGATCATCTTGGCCAATGACAACTTCCTGAGTACCAACGGCTTTGAACCCGAAGAACTACAAAAACGTTTGGCCGCTGATTTGCCCTGGGTCTTCAACACCGACGACAAAGACGCCGACATTGAATTGCCCTGGACGGAAGCCATCAGCCAACGCAAATCCGTGGTCGGGGAAATTCTTCGCCTGACCGGTCGGGATGGGGTGCACCGTGTCTTCAGCGTCAACGCCGGACCGATCGGTGAAGACGAAACGCGAAAGGGAGCCCTGGTCACCTTCCAGGATGTCACCCACGTGGAGAAGCATCGTCTCGAACTCGAGAACATGCTTTCGATGTTGCGTTTGAGCAAAGACGAAATTCAAAAGAAGAATCAAGAACTCGAAATTCTCGCAACGCGAGACGCATTGACAGGCTGTCTCAATCGCCGTGCATTCTTTGAACGCATGGAAACCATGCTCGTTGACTATCGCAGCGCAGGACGTCCCCTGTCCTGCTTCATGGTCGACATTGACCACTTCAAAAGCGTCAATGACACCTACGGTCACCACACCGGCGACGATGTGCTGCGGAAAGTCTCCAAGGTTCTGCGCGACCTTCACGAAGAAAACCAAGTCGTCTGCCGTTACGGGGGCGAAGAGTTCTGCGTGATGTTGCCGGGGCACGATCTCGACGAAGCAATGGAACAATCCGAGCGGACTCGATTGGCGATCATGAACATTCGCCTGGACGATCCGGAATCACTCCGATTGACCGCTTCTCTGGGTGTCAGTGAGCTCCAATTTGGTGCCACCGATGTGCAATCGCTGATCAACCAAGCCGACAACTGCCTCTACGTCGCCAAACGCGGCGGCCGGAATCAATCCGTCCCGTTTGATCCTGATCGCGTGGACGTTCTCGGCGAAGAAGCCCCTCAGCCAGATGATGTTGCTGACCCCGATTTGGTCAGTCTCCCGTTCCATGCCGTGACGGCATTGGTTTCGGCGTTGGCCTATCGCGATCCATCGACGGCAGAACACAGTCGACGAGTGGCCAACCTCTGTGTTCAAGCCGCCGATGGTCTCGTTTGCCAACGGGACATTTACGTCCTGGAAATTGCCGCGTTGCTACACGACATTGGAAAAATCGGTGTTCCGGATGATGTCCTGCACAAACCCGGACCGCTGACGGACGACGAATGGAAGATCATGCGGCGTCACAACACCATCGGGCTCGACATGGTCGCTGGCACGTTCCATTGCCCGGAACTCGAACGTATCATCCGCGCTCATCATGCGATCAGCGACCGGGGGGAAGTGGCGCATCACCTGAAACTGGACGAACTTCCAATCGAAGCTCGAATCCTCACCATTGCCGACACCTACGACTCCATCGTTTCCGATCATGCCTATCGCCGAGGCCGCCCACACTCGTTCGCCGCGATCGAACTTCGACGGTGCGCAGGCAAGCAATTCGATGCCCAATTGGTGAAGCATTTCCTCACCAAAATCGAAGCTGACGTCAAAGAGAGCTCGCTCGGTGTGCCAACCTCCACCGGAATTGCGTTTGCCGTTCCCAAGCAGACGGCACTCAAAATCGGTCAGCAAATCGAACGCATCGCGGAAGCCATGGACGCGCAAAACGTGACCGACCTGCGAGACCTAGCCAGGGATCTGTCCGTCATCGCGGATGCCAGCTACCTGACCCCCATCGTCGACTCCGCAAAACAAATCGAAGAAGCGGCCTCGAGAGGCGAAACCGTCGAGTGGATCACACTGCTTCGACAAACTCAAAAGCTTCTCGACCTTTGCCGGGCCACCCAAAACGCCCACCTCATCGAAATCGAACAAGAGGAAACACTGTTCTTCAACTAACGTTTCGCTTCGCCGGTGTACCGATACCGACCACGAACTCGAGGATCCAGCAACCCAGCGTTCTGGAACGGTTGCAGACGAGGTTGCAACCATCGCCACAATTCCGCGTCCAAGACATCGTTCGCTAGCTGACACTGTGTCGCCGCGATCAACTGACAAAACGGTTCGTCGTCGCACAGCCACAAAGTGGAATGAACGTTGCCACCGGATGCCAAAAACTCCTCCGAGGCAATCGCGGAGGCAAAGTACAGCATCGAAACGGCTTCAAAACGCGACATCGTTGACAGACTTTGATAGCACATCGAAACCAAAGCATCGATCTGCAGCACCTCGCGTTCGACCGTGGTCGCATAGCGATCGAGCAACTCACGTCGTCGCGATGACTCGCTCAGCAAGGCGTCCGCCAACCTGGCCACGCCGATCAATCCATGCGCAATCCCTGTGCTGTGCAGCGGATCAATCGTCGCCACCGCCGTGGGCATCGTGACGTAATTCCGATTCCTCACTGGCAACTGCATCCGCTGGACTCGGTCCACTGAAATCCAATGGGGCGTCGCTTCGCAAAACGTCGCCCCTCGCATCAGTGTTTGCAGGCTGGGATACCGTCGCCAACTCGTTGAGTCACGCGTCCCCGACACAACCTCGCCGGAACTCGCCCCCGTTGGCTGAGTCCAACCGACACTGGTGACGCCGTGATCCATCCGCAACATCCACATCCACCCTTCCGTGGTCAAATGGTGCTGCGCCGCATCATCGGGATCAAACGGCTCGTCCTCACGCAACTGGCTGGTCCTACGCAGTTCCTCCGTCCAAGATCCAACCCCGCGAAAGTGTGCAAAGACACTCCGCGTGCTCGTCTGCAATCGCTCATCAACGCGACGCACCCCGATCGACTGGGACAATGAGTCTGGCAACACACCAAACCGCCCCGAAGCGTTGACCAACCATTGCGCCGAGAGGCTCTGCGTCTTCCCGCTGGTTCGGTCCCCCGATCGATCACACAGCGTCAGCTGAATGGGTTCGCCCAGCGTCGCGTCGACCACCTCGGTTCGCTCACGGCAATCAGCCCCCGCACGAACGGCTCGCTCGATGAAGAAGGAGTCCAAGTCACTTCTCAGCCACTGCGTGTCAGACCAAGTGTCGCTCGGACTTGCCGTGACCAACAAACTATTTCCGCAATCGTTTTCCAACGTTTCATTGCGATCATGAAACTCACGCCCCGCATCACTGGGCGACGACGCGTCACCGTGGTGGTAGTAGCTGAAACCTCGCTTCTTTCCACAACGCAAATTCGGAAACGCGTCCTTCCAAGTCGGATACGTCGACAACGCTCGCAGCTCGGGCATGCCGTATTGATCGGCAAGCTGGCGCAAGACCAAGTCGGCCATCGGGGTGCTGGATTCACCGATCGCAAAACGCCCGAAACGCTCCCGCTCGATCAGCAACACACGGACGCCACGCGAGGCCAAAACCCAAGCCAGCAGCCCACCAGAAAAGCCACCACCCAAAATCGCGACATCATAATTCGCGGGAGAGTCAGACATCTTGCGTTCCAGCAGTTGGCGATTCACCCGAATCTTGATTGGCAGACTCAGGCAACTCCGGAGCCATCCCCCAAGTGTCCAAAGTCAACACCGGACCATGATCGAAACGAGAATCGTTTTCGAGAGCATTCATGACCGTCTGCATCTCCTTTCGAGTCGGCGGATGAAAACGGCCCTCGCGAGCCAAGCGGTCCATGAAACCGTTGCCGGTTCGACAGGGCAACACACTGATGTGACGTGCTCCCGCTGCGGCCGCGAATCGCGCCGACAAGATGGTCCATGCGTACGCTTCCGCGGGAGCCAACCACGGCAGTCCATGGATCAGGAACACACGCAAATCAATGGAGGCGTCTTTCAAGTGTTGTGCAAATTGAAAAAATTGCCCCGGGCGAAGTCGTTTGTTCAATCGATCCAACATCCGCGGCGCGATGCATTCCAGCCCCACAGCGATTTCCAGTTTCCCGCGCAAACGTTTCGCGAATTCATACAGGCGTCGTGTGCCAATCAATGGATGGTTCTCCACCACCACTCGATCAAAGGGCTCGCAAAGCTTCGCAATCGTGTCATCGTCTGTCGACGGCGTGGTGCGAGGATCGAAGAAATTCCCGCTGTTGTACAGCTTGATTGTGCCTCCGGATTCATGTCCGGTCTGCTCTCGCCACTCTCGCAAACCAAACCGAATTTGATTGGGCAGGGCTGTTGGCGGAGTCGGCTGATCCAGCGTGTTCCGCCATAAATCACACATGCTGCAGTGCAGCGAACACTCCGACGACGCCAGCAACAAAGTCAGCACCCGCGTCATTTGGGGCGACCGGCCTGGGTGACGTTCGACAGGTTCCAGTTCCACGAACACCGAATTGGGCCGATTGGCATCCCGGTTGCGACGCTCCAAGGACGTGGCGCTAACCTCGCCTCGCGACGCCAGCACTTCTTGTGGTGACGGTTTGACAAACAACATCGGTCCCCTGCGTGTCATGGAATTGATCTTGATCCAGTCCACCACAGATTGATACCCCCAACAAGATCACGCTTTTACAGACGGGATACCATGATCCGACTTCTCAACAACGTTTTTCAACCTCAGCACGCTCCTCCACTCTTTGGGACCTTGTTTGTGTTGGTCGGTGTATGGACGCTGGTTTCGTCCGAATCCGCTCGCGCCCAACAAGCGTTGCCTTTCCGGCCGATCGGGTCCCCCAGTGCCGTCGACCAAACCGAGACGGCTCGCCGGCAACGCGCCTCACAGAACACGGTGGTGAGACCAACCTCCTTCCGTTCGCCTCAGACGCCGGTCTACGATCCCAATGTGCGCCAAGTCGCCATGCAGTCGGGCGGTTTTGATCTTCCCGGCGACATCGGCGGCCCACAAACCTTCACGCCACCAGCCGGTTCCCAGCCCGTTCAATCGCAACCATCGTTTGGCGTGCCGCCCAGTGTTGGCAATTCACAACCAGGCTTTGGCAGTTCGGCACCCGTCCCTTCGCCTCCCTCGGGAATGTCTGCGCCAACTGGCGGTGTCCCAACGCAAGGTCGGTCTCTGCCAGCTCCCACTGCGGTTCCCAACGATGTCCTGGGTGGGAATCCCACCTTCGCTCCCAATCGAATCGGTCCACCACCCTCGGACTACGCTCCCGTGCCACCACCTCAACTGAGCAACGGTGGCTACGCAACGATGAGCAACTGCGCCTTGATCTCGGCTCCAAGTGAATACTCGGCGATGAGTCCCTATTCCGGCTACGGATACGGGCAAGGGTGTGCTGCTCCCGGTGGTGTTGCTCCGGTCGGCTACATCGCTCCCCCCGCTCAAATCGCTGCTCCCGCGGCCATCCCGGCCACCGCTTATCCTGTCGGATCCACCGTCCCTCCCGTCGCATCCACCACGCTGAATGCTGGCCCCGCGGGTGCATTGATTGACTTTGGACAAGGCGCCAATGCCGTTCAGGTGGGTCCTGGACTTTGGGGCCAACCAGTCGCCTACGTCCCCGGTCAAGGTTTCCGAAACTGGTTGCGTTACTTTTCTTTCTAAGACATCCACGCAGCAACATCCCAACTGCATCGAGCCATTCGCATCAACGGTTCAACCCGAATCGACCGGAGCAACCCGACCCGCTACCCCGGCTTTTCGGTCGGGCCCACAGGAAGCCATCCAGGCGGGATCGCGATCGTTCGATGAATTGCTGTAGGGTCGCCTCATTCAATGATCCGACTCGCCGGCAGCTTGCTCTTCCACCCCCTCCCCAGCAACGCCGCCCTCCCAATCCGTGTCTCTCGTATTTGTCAGGACCGATCCGATGCGCACCTCCTCCCTGCGCGTATGCTCGTTCGCCGGCGTGTCCACGCTGATTCTGCTCACCAGCCTGTCCGCTGGCTGTCGCGGCCGTGGTTTCTTGCCCGCGCCAGGAACGATGAACGAACAGCAAGCCAACGCGATTGTGCATGACCCGTACCCCCTGACCGACATCGGCCCGAACGATCAGGGCAGCCGGCCGCCGAGCTACCAGCAACCCTTGCCAGGACCGGTTCGAAATCGCATGAGCGCTGACGCAATGCCTTGGCTCGGCCGCTAGCCCCCCCCACCAGGGAGAGACAGCGTCTCAAATTGCACGCTGACTGCAATCATTTCGACGACACTCCAGTCGGGTCGTCTGCTGGCGACTGAGAGCCCTCTCCTGATTTCCTTCGCGGAAAACACGCGTTTTCCGCCAAAAGACGCTTTCTGTGACGTTTTGGCATCGTTTGGCCCCAGGGTTGCTTTTGTTATCCGTTGAAATGAGTTTCACGCGACTTGTGAACCGATGTCGAGGAGGCATCACGCGGCGGAACAAGTTATCTACGGAGAAAAA
This sequence comes from Rhodopirellula islandica, assembly GCF_001027925.1. Taxonomy (NCBI): domain Bacteria; kingdom Pseudomonadati; phylum Planctomycetota; class Planctomycetia; order Pirellulales; family Pirellulaceae; genus Rhodopirellula; species Rhodopirellula islandica. The sequence continues at coordinate 79,651 of NZ_LECT01000053.1, forward strand.
AACAATGTCTCAATTGACCAAATGGATCGCCGTCCCTGTTCTCGCTGTCGCAGCCACCTTCATGGCAGACGCCCCAGAAGCGAGCGCCCAAGGCTTCTCGCTCAGCATTGGTACTGGCGGGCTGAGTTACGGCAACTACGGCGTGAACCGCTACGGAAGTCGTTATGGAAGCCATTACGGCAGCCACTACAATCGAGGACACCAAGCGTTCGGCCCCGTCGTTTATCCAAGCCGCTATTCGGCCGGATACCGTGGGTACACCCGTCCTCACTATGACTATCACGCCCCCGCGCTGGTTCCTCACCGCAACCATTACCACTACCAACCTGGCCACTATGATCTGCACCACGGTGGACACGGTCGTGGTCACCGCGGCCACCACTGATCTGCCATCGGAACCGACCGCTCAATCGTCGTCTGATTGAGCCGCCTGGATCACCGAACCAACATTCAAGCGTGTCGTCTCCTTTTGCGAGACGGCACGCTTGTCTATTTTCAGCCGCATGAATGGCATCATCGCACTACAAATTCTCGGCGGCGTCCTCCTACTCTTGGTCGGAGGGGAATGGGTCGTCCGCGGCGCCTCCCGATTGGCCATCGCTGCCAAACTCAGCCCGCTGTTTGTGGGTCTGACCGTGGTTTCGCTCGGCACCAGCGCCCCTGAGATGGCCGTTTCCTTCGCCACGGCACTTCGAGGCCAAGCCGATATCACCATTGGCAACGTCGTCGGCAGCAATCTGTTCAACATGCTGATGATCGTCGGCTTCAGCGCGCTCTTTGCTCCCTTGCCGGTCGACAAACAAATCACACGCTTTGATGTGCCGGTGATGATCGCGGCAACCATCGCCATGATGCTTGCTTCGTGGAACGGAATCATCAGCCGTTGGGATGGAATCGGATTGATCCTGATCATGATCGCCTACTTCGCGATTTCATACCGGCTCGGCAAGCTGGCGGGGGAAGACGCAATCCCTGATGATCTCGAGTTGCCAGACCCATTGAAAGAAGCAACCGAATCACTGGGCCGACGTGTTGCGGTGATTCTCTGGCAATTGGTTTTGCTCAGTGCCGGCGTCGCTGCCTTGGTCTTTGGATGCGAGTTGTTTGTTGACGGGGCCGTTTCCATGGCACGTATTCTGGGTGTGTCTGAACTGGTGATCGGATTGACGATCGTTTCCGCTGGCACCTCGCTCCCCGAACTGGTCACATCCGTTGCTGCCACCATCAAAGGCGAACGCGGGATCGCCATCGGCAACGCCGTTGGCAGCACCACGCTCAACATCGTCGCGGTGCTTGGCATCACCTCCGTGATTGCTCCGAGCGGCCTGAATGTCGCTCCTGAAATCATGGGTCTCGATATGCCGCTGATGGTGATCGCAGCCATGCTCAGTTGGGTCCTGTATCGGACCGGACGAACCATCGTTCGCTGGGAAGGCATGCTGATGATTGTGTTGTACTGCGGCTACGTCGGTTACCTCCTTCAGACCAGCGGAGCGTTCGGATGAATGCGCAGCCCCGAAGACTTCGCTACACCCGGCGGGATTTGCTGTCTTCGGTGCTCGGTGTCGGATCCCTCGCCTGTGTGGGCTGCGATTCGCTTTCCTCCCGTTGGTCGGGTGCACTTCCATTTGCCGGTGCCTTCCTGTCGCCCAACCGAGAGATCGGGCATCGGTTGCGAGTCCCAACCTCGGAGCGATTCACGGACTCCTCGGATGCACCGCGGCGCCGCGTATCCTGTGTCATCGTCGGTGGCGGAGTCGCCGGTCTGGCTGCCGGCTACGAGCTTCTCCAGTCAGGTGTGGATGACTTCCTCGTTTTGGAATTGGAATCATCGCCCGGCGGCACTTCGCGAAGCACCCAGTACACATCCGAATCGTTCGGTTCGTTGCGTGCCCCTTGGGGAGCCCATTACTTACCACTGCCGGGCCCGGGCAACGAACCACTGCAGGCATTCTTGCGTGACTGTGGCGTGCTCGATGAACACGGTGCCGCCGCCGAACACATGCTCTGCCGCGATCCCGAAGAACGCGTCTGGGCAGACGGCCGCTGGCAATCTGGATTGCTTCCCATGCGAGACGCGACCCCCGAGGATGTCGCGCAGATCGAACGCTTTCAAACTGAGATCTCCGAGTTTGCATTGCGAACTGGCAATGACGGCAAACCTTGGTTCGCTTTGCCGACCTCGCGTGGGACGGAAGATCCTGAACCGCTTTCACTCGATCAAATCTCGATGCAACAATGGATGCGAGATCGCGAATTTGATTCCCCCTGTTTACTCTGGCTGGTCGATCACTCTTGCCGCGACGACTATGGGCTGCGAGCCGATCAGACGAGTGCTTGGGCCGGGATTTTCTACTTCGCCGCGCGGTTGATCGATGCATCGCAATCGACTGATTCCGCGCCGGTGCTAACGTGGCCCGAAGGCAATGGGTTCTTGGTCGACCAGCTGGCACAACGTATCGGGGATCGCATCGAAACGAACCGCGCAGTTCTTTCGATGAATGAAGACGAACCAGGCACCCAAACGCTACATGTCCTCGACACGCCAACGCAACAGTCGACCAGGATCACCGCCGAGTCCGTGATTCTTGCCGTCCCACAGTTCATTGCCTGTCGTTTGCTAGAGGACTCTTTAGGCGACACCAAGCAAGAACGAATCCATCAGGCTCGATCGTTTCAGTATGGCAGCTGGTTGGTCGCCAACATCGTGCTGAAGGATCGCCCCAAAGAAACCCATTCTTGGATGTGCTGGGACAACGTTCGCTATCAATCAACGTCTTTGGGTTACGTCAACGCCGGCCATCAAACTGGAAGCGATCATGGTGGCACCGTGATCACGTGGTACCAAGCCCTGACCGGTGACAACGCAGCGTTGACTCGAACCGAACTTCTGAACCTGACGTGGGACGAGGCCGCCGAGGTCGTGTGCAGCGATCTCGAAATCATGCACCCCGACATTCGCCAACGCATCGAGACGTTGGACATCATGGTTTGGGGGCACGCGATGATCCAGCCCACCGTTGGCAGCCGTTCCAACCCGCAACTCAAATCGGCCAGCCAACCGATTGGCAACATCCACTTCGCCGCCTCGGATCTCAGCGGCGTCGCCTTGTTCGAAGAAGCCTTTGACCACGGTCGCCGGGCGGCGCAAGCGGTCGTTGCAAGCGGGAGCTGAGCCGATGCATTCCGCTTCCGACCAAGTCGTCGCCGGATTCGCCAGAATTCGGACTGGGTTGGCTGCCGTTTGTTTCCGAACCGAATGCTTGGTGAATCCAGCGACGGCACTTGGAGACTCCGGCCACAGCGTCCCAACGCGTCTTAGCGGACCGCCAACAACCGAAACACGGTCCAACTGCTTCGAACCGCTTCTCGCAAATTCAGTTTGCTGGTCCCGTGAACGCGTTCGGTGAACGTGATCGGAACTTCCACGCACTTGGCCCCGTCGCGATGCAGCCGCAACAAGACCTCTTGAATGAACGCGTACCCGTCGCTGGGATTGCGAGGCGGATCCAATCCGGCCAAACAACTCACCCGATAACAGCGGTACGAACCACTTGCATCGCGAACCGGCAATCGCAACAGCATTCGCGTGAACGCGTTGATCAGCCCGCTCATCACCTTGCGACGCCACGGCCAGCCGACGATCGCCCCGCCTTGGGCATAACGCGAGCCGACCACCACGTCCGCGTTCTCCTTCACGCAGGTCGCCACCAACCGAGGCAAATCCGCGGGATCGTGACTGAGATCCGCGTCCATGTTGCAGAACAAATCGAAATTGCCATCGATCGCGGCTTGCATCGCCGCGCGAATCGCACCGCCCAATCCGCGTTCGTCCTGGCGGACCTTCACCTGGATCCTGTCGCCGGCAGCGGTTTCCTCCGCGTACCGTCGTGCGATCTCGGCGGTGCCGTCGGGTGAATCATCGTCGACCACCAAACACACGGCGTGGGGCAGCGCCTCACGGATCTTGGCCAACATTGGTTTGACGTTGGCGGCTTCGTTGTAGGTGCAGATTCCAACTAAAATCCGCTGCCCCGACGCGAAGTCAGGGGCAACGGAATGAGCAGCTGTTTCGATGGCGGTTTGGGAAGTCGTTTCGATGGCTACGATTCAATCAAGAGTGCAACCGCTTCGAGATAGCGGCGAATCACGTCTGGCGACACGTCATTGAACCCAGCGGACTTGTGCCGCAGGATCGACAACTTCAGTTGTTCCACGACGTCGCTGAGGTCGTCCGGCAATTCTGGCAAACCTGCGAACGGTTGCAAAGGTGACGGAGGCGTTTCGGTCGCCAAACCAGCCTCCCCTTCTTCACGCCCTGAATCACCGAGTTTGTTCAGCTCTTCTTCCTCGCCGAAATCAGGCCCTTCGTAAGTCGGTCCCTGAACGCCGTCGGTGTCGCCGTCGTAATCTCGCGTCGTGTCGTCGCCTTGTGCGGGAGCGGTTCCCAAATCCGCATCGCTCATTTCCGGTTGGTCCTCATCCAGATCGACGTCCATCACCTGGCTGGCGGTCGGGCGCTGCGATTCCAATTCTCCGTTGGCCTTCCAACGTTTGTCTCGCATGTTGGAAACCGACCACTTCTCCTCGACGGCTCCTTGCAACCAAAGGGCGGCGTCGTCCCAGTCCAGTGCGGCCAAGAAATGCGACCAGTACAGCCCTTCGTACTTGGGTTGATCCTCGGCAAAGCGATCGAAAACACGACGCAAACGGCCCACGTGGGGTGCCGTGACACCTCCCACCCGTGAGGCCCAAGCTTCGTCGGAATATTCCGTCGAGGGAGCTCCGGCTTCGATCAGGGCCGCTCGCCATTGGCTGATGATGCGTCCCTTTTCCCAGTTGGTCGTGCTGACCAAGCCGTTCCATCGTCCGACGAAGGGCTGTTGCAGCGCCAACAACTCCGGCGACAGATCCTGGTCGTCGGATTCCACGGGTGCGTCGGTTGCCGCAACCGCTGAAACCGCGAATTGGTTGACTTCGTCGGAGAGTTCTTCCACATCGTCGGCCAAGTCCGAAACATCTTCGTTCAGCATCTCAGCTGTCATTGTCTCGGTGGTCGACTCTGCTGCGGCGGCAGCTTCGCCCGCAGTTTCGTCGTCCGGAACGTCTTCATAGACGTCTGACTGGGCGGTGAGATTCGATTCCACTGAATCGGGCGTGCCCAAATCATCGGCGTCGAATCGTGGCGAGTCGCTGGTCAAAGATGGGTTTTCGTCAGAATTCATGTGCAGGGATTCGCGAGGAGCGGGACGTGATTTCAGTCCGCATACGCTAACCCGCCGACCCCGTCTCAGGGAAGATTCCTGACGTCCTTTTCTGGTTTCTCAATGCCATCGCGAGTCAGACGCATCGCGTGGGGAAACCATGCGGTGTGGGAAAGATGTCGGGCTTGAACGAAGAAACGGCCCGACGAGCTCAAATGCCCGCCGTGCCGTTGTCGTTGTTCAGTGCGATTGCCAACCGGAATGTTACCTCCGGATTCCCGATCCCTACAAGTTCGGAGTCGTGTAAGGCTCGACGTCGCCCACCATGTGGAAGTGGTTGTGGTCAATGTAGACGACCTCAATCGCTTCCCGGTCACGCAGGGTGTGCGGCACGGGGTAACCGACAATGGTCGACTCATCGAAGTAAATCGTGCACTTGTAGTGTGCATGGTGCAACTGAGCCGGTCCGATCAGCGGGTAGAACCGCGGTGGATCGATGTAGTCCGAGATCTTCTCTTTGATGATCCGCACATCGTTGCGTTGCTTTTCCCAGATCAATGGGATGCCGCCTTGAACAGGACGAGCCTGTTCGAGAGCCTGCATCACTTCATCATCGCTGGGTGGATCCAACGCGATCGGCGGACCACCTGACGTGGTCGGGCCGAGAATCGGCACGCGATCGTAGCGTTCCTTGTTGTGGAACTTCTCTTCTTGCTTGTGCTGGTAATACGGGCTCACAGGGATGGGGAACCCGAGGATCCCCAAATTGTAGTTGCTGCCGCCCAGGCCATAGCAACCTGTGCTCGTGATCACCACCATGGTGAGCAGGCACAACGTCCCGAATCGTGTGAATGTTGTGGTCATCTTGCTGGTCATCCGAGCAACCTTCCTTGGTTTCCGACTTGGCAAATCCGCACTTGAACCAATCCGCAGAGGATCATTCATTTGCGTAGTACCTGTATCGTGTCAAACTGTTCCGATCTTGCGGGTCATTCCGGAAATTCGATCGGAAAGTTTGCAAACAACAGTTTCACGCGTGGAACCCAAACCAGTTGATGAATCGCCTTTCCCTCACGATTCACCTTCCAATCGTGTGAGTCAAAGCAGCATTCAGCGGCCCTGGTTTCCTACTCGCCGTCGGTCAGAACCGCCATGAAGGCCTTCTGGCTGATCTCCACGTTGCCAACCGCCTTCATTCGCTTCTTGCCTTCCTTCTGCTTCTGCAGCAACTTGCGTTTTCGAGTGATGTCACCCCCATAACACTTGGCTGTCACATTCTTTCGCATCGCAGGCACGGTCTCTCGAGCGATCACGCGGCTGCCGATCGCGGCTTGCACGGCCACCTCGAACATGTGCCGCTCTATCTCCGACTTCAGCTTCTTTGCCACCGCACGACCGCGACGGTCAGCGTCGGCTCGGTGACAGACCACCGACAACGCATCGACGCGGTTGCCGTTGACCAGAATGTCCAAACGGCACAGGTCGGCTTCTTCGTAGCCCACCATCTCATAGTCCAGCGTTCCATAACCGCGTGTGCAGCTCTTGATGCGGTCGTGCAAATCGTAAATGACTTCCGCCAACGGGATGTCGTAAGTCAACATTGCTCGCGACGCTCCCAGAACCTCGTGAGCTTTTTGAATCCCACGTCGTTCCTGACACAGTTTCATGACTGGGCCGATGTACTCCTCCGGCACGATCACGTTGCAACGCACGATCGGTTGGCAGAACTTCTCAATGTCGCCCGGATCGGGCACATCTTGTGGCTTGTGGATGTTCTTCGTCACGCCGCGTTTATCGGTGATCTCGTAGGTCACATTGGGAGCGGTCTGAACCAAATCGATGTCGGATTCCTGCTCCAATCGCTGCTGGACGATCTCCATGTGCAGCAACCCCAGAAATCCACACCGGAAACCAAACCCAAGTGCATCACTGGTTTCCGGTTCAAACTCGAAGCTCGGGTCGTTGACGGCCAATCGCTCGAGCGCATCCCGCAGTTCGCTGAAGTCCTGCCCGTCGCTGGGGAACAAACCGCAGTAAACCATGCGTTTGGGCCGGTCATAGCCGGGCAGCGCTGGTGCTGGGTCGTTGCCGGCGACGCTGATCGTGTCCCCAATGTGCACATCCCCCAGACTCTTGATGTTGCAGATCAAGTAGCCCACTTGTCCGGCAACCAATTCATCACAGGGAACGCGTGCCGGCGCAAATTGGCCCAGTTCCACGACGTCATGCGTCGATCCAGCCCGCAAGAATTTGATCTTCTGACCTTTGCGGACCGTTCCTTCCATGACTCGGATGTAGGTGATGGCACCGCGGAAATCGTCGTAGTTCGAATCGAAGACCATCGCCTGCAGCACAGCGTTCGGATCGCCAGTTGGTGGCGGAACGGCTTCCACAATCGAATCGAGCAATGCCGCGACACCTTCGCCGGTCTTGGCACTCACCCGCTTGCACTCATCCGGGTCGGTGCCCAGGGAATTCATCATTTCCTCGGCGACTTCATCTGGCCGAGCGTGAATCAAATCGATCTTGTTGATCACGGGGACGATCGTCAGGTCGTGCTCCATCGCCGCAAACGCATTTGCAACCGTTTGGGCTTCCACCCCTTGGAATGCATCGACCAACAACAGCGCTCCTTCGCAACAAGCCAACGAGCGTGAAACTTCGTACTGAAAGTCCACGTGGCCGGGAGTGTCGATCAAATTGAGTTCGTACTCCACGCCGTCTCGCTTGTATCGCATGGCGACGGCGCGAGCCTTGATGGTGATGCCGCGTTGTTGCTCCAACGCCAAGTCATCCAGCATTTGCGTTTTCTTGCCCCGGTTATCAACCGTGCCAGTGCTCTCCAACAAACGATCGGCCAACGTGCTTTTGCCGTGGTCGATGTGAGCGATGATGCAGAAGTTGCGAATGTGTTCTTGCGAACGAGAGGGTTTCGATGCCATCCGGTTTCAATTTCAATGATGGTGAATGTTCAAAACGGCAACCGGCTTTCATCCTTTGAAAACCGCGATGCAGTGTCTTGGGCCTGACGCGACGCTGGCGTTTTGGCTCGAATCGCTGATCGGTGCGGGGTCGCAAAGGATTTCACGTCCACACAAAGACCGCTCGATCCCAGCACAACAGCATCTGCTGTTCAGGAGTCTTTCTTGCGAGCATACCCGGCGGCGCCCAAATAACCGGCTTCGTGCCCGAGCGTCGCGAATGAAATGGTCGTTCCCGCGAAGACATAGGGGAAGGTCCGTTGTCGAAATTCTTCGGTTACCCCCCCCAAAAAGCGACGCCCGATCTCACACTCGGACCCGCCAAAATTCATCGCGCCGCCCAGTGCCACATGCCCTGGGTCCAAGGTGTGAACCAAATTGGTGACTCCGATTCCCAGCCAACGAGCGGTTTCGTCGATCATCAAATTCGCGTAATCGTCGCCGTTTGCCGCTGCTTCCCAGATCCGTTTGGCGGTCAACAGCGAACTGTCCTCTCCGGTGAATTGCTGCAACGACGATTGCGGGTACTCCGGCAAACGATGCCGCGTTCGCAAAACCACCCCGCTGGCCGACGCATACGCTTCCAACTGCCCGCGGCCACCGCCCCACGCACAAAGCTGCGCATCCGGCGACGAGTCCACCACAATGTGACCGCATTCGCTGCCAAAGCTGTTGACGCCATTGACCAATTGATCCTCCACAATGATTCCACCGCCAACGCCCGTCCCCAGCGTCAACAGAACCATCGACGAGCCCTGGGAACCGCTTCCCAGCCAAAATTCACCGTACGCTGCCGCGTTGGCATCATTTAAAAACGAGATCGGCCGGCCTGTGGCTTCGGACAGTTTCTCGCACAACGGGAATTCCCACCAAGAAGGCAACTGTGGTGGTGCAACCAAAATCCCGCGGTGCAGGTCCATCGGTCCAGGGGCTCCCATGCCAATCCGCGGCACATTCCCAATCGTTTTGGTCCTCGTCTCCACTTCCCGGATCATCGTTGCCAAGCGATTCACCGCCGCTTGAGGGCCTTCGGATTCCAGCGTCGCCACCTGCTCAAAGGCGACGGTCTCACCAGCGGAATTGACCAGACCGCACTTGATGCTCGTGCCGCCAATGTCGATGCCCCAGTAGTGACGTGAATCAGTTGTCATGCAAACGTTTTGATAATGATGGGAAAGGGTCTTATTTGCTGGCCGGAAGTATAGCGAATCGCACCATTTTGGCATCAACGCTCACCATCCTTTCGCAATGGGAAGGACGCCCCCGCTAAACCTTTCCGGATGTGCCCCCAAAGAACGCTCGCAAAAATGTCGGAAGTTCCCGCTCCGGATGGGATAGGTTTTCAGCCCGGTTGGCTTCGATCTCGTCCCCCACAGGCATGCGTTGCATGCGACGGCAGGCTCAGCTTTCTTCCTCCTGCACCGCGACGGCCCCCGCTCGAGCCCACTTCTGCGTGTCGGTGCCCAACTGTTCAAATGTGCCCACCACGTCACCAAAGGGTGCATCAATCCGCTGAATTCGCGATGGTTCCACCATCACCACCTTGCCATTCCAGGGATCCGGCGATCCCGGCAAGTACAAAGTCACTCCCAAGGGATCGTTGGCAACATCCGTTCCCCGGTACCGCTCCACCTCAAACGCCAACTGCGAGTACCCCTCCAATTGCACCACGACCGGACGCAATCGGTTTTTCGCAACGTCGCCGCCAATGTTCCCACTGAGCTGCTCCTTGAAAATCGCGTAGCGAGGAAACAGCATCAACAAATATTTCTCGATGAACCGCGTGAACTGCCTCGCGATCGATCGTCTCGCCATGATTCCCGAGACGAAACAGGCCATGATCAACAACAAAGTCGCGATTCCGAAGATCAACAGGTACCCCGTCGTGTCATGAAATGGCGTGTAATCCTGCAAGATCGGCAGAAGCGCCACCGCCACGGCGTAGATGACCTGGACCAACTGCCCGATCAGCACCAAGACGACCAACAACGGCAGCAGAAAAAAAATGCCACCAATCGCGGTCGTGCGTAAAAAGGAAAAGTGTCGCTGGACGTGCTGTTTCATGACGGCAATGTTTCACGGAACGAATCGAAAGATCGCATGTTATCACGTGGGCTGCGAACTCCATACGCAGCAAACACAACGGGTTTCGCAGCCTGCCTCCCTGGGCCAAATGCGTCGTCTGGAGAGGCGCGGACAACTGGGAAATCAAATGGTTTCGCTTTCCATTCCTTCTCCGCCCTCGAATCTTCATCCCGACTGGGGTTCCGTCGGTGAGCCAGCGTTTCGTACCGTCTAGATCGTCCAGGATTCACATCAAACGACGCGGGCCGCACGACCGATCGATTCGATCTTGCCCCGTTTCTCCGATCGAGAATCCGTCCTCCAGGCCGCCGATCTGAACCAGTCGCGATACAGGACGCCATCGTGAATCGACTCGAATCGCCTCGCGAAGGTCAACTTCGCGAAAACCAAACCCGTGAACGTCAGTTTCGCGAACATCAATCGTTCACGAAGACCAGCACCACGAACGATGCGGTGACCCTGTATCGTCCCGTCACGCTGCTCTACATGGCAGCGATGACAATGATGCTGGTGCCGATGATGACGCTGGTCGATGTGAACATCGCGTCGTACTTCCGCACCGCACCGCTGCCGGCGGAACTGGATTCCGCCTTGGAATTGTCCTTGGTGCTCTCGCACGGTTACGGGGTCTTTGTGATCTTGCTTGCCATTTTGTTGATGGCCCCCAAACGGCGTTGGCATTTGCCTCGTCTAGTCACGTTGGCACTGGGCGGTGGAGCCATTGCGACGATTGCAAAGATGTTTGTGATCCGGCCTCGTCCCAGCAACCTCAATCTCAACCATGCCGGTCACGATTCCGCTTGGCTTTGGGCATTCGATTGGGATCTCAGCGAAGTCGCTTCGTTTGACTCGGCCATGCGAGCCTTTCCCAGCGGTCACGTTGTCACCGCGACCGCCATGCTGATCGGATTGTGGGTGGTTGTCCCGAGAGGTCGCTTGTTATTCGTCATGGTTTGGATGGGTGTGCTGGCCAACCGGGTCAACACCAGCGCTCACTTCACCAGCGATGTGTGTGGCGGTGTGGCGTTTGGACTGTTTTGGTCCTATGTCTGCTTTCATCCGCGTTTGCTAGGCAACCTCTTTGACAAGATGGTTCCCGAACATGGGCGACGCACTCGCGCTGAAACCAGCGATTCGTCGGAAGCCAATCAGCAATTGGCCCCCCAAATCAACGTGGGTTCGCCGACGGGAACACCATCGTTCCCCATGCATGCCTCACCAATTCATGCTTCGCAAATGAGTGCGACGGAACAATACGAAGCGATGGCATCCAAGATGTCGCCCAATGCGACACCACCTCGTTCGAACACGTCCGGTGAGATCGAAAAGAACGATCAGCAGGGTGATGACCACCACAACAGGCAGCAAGATTTCGGCGATGCAGGCGAGCGAGCGGCTTAGCAACCCAGCTCGGAGAACCTCCGAGCGCGCGGCCTGTTGATTGAATCCTAACCCGAAGCGTGAGCGAGGGATCGCGTGCCAACGCGCCGCGAGGTCTAGCAGGCTGTTGATTCAATACGTTTCGCAGATTGAACGATCAGTCGATGGGCGATTGCCCACGGCTACCGGAGACAAACCGGACACGAGCTTGTTCCGGCTGAATCAATCGACAGGCTGCTGGCTGACGACACACCCAGTGTCAGGAACCCAATTCAGCAGGGTTCCATTTGAATTCAGGATCGTCGCCCTGAATCACAGCGGCTTAGAGTGAGCCGTCTTGTTCCAACATTTCTTTGTATTGATCGCGTTCGCGACGAGTCGCTTCCAAATCGAAGATCAGATACTTCATGTCCAAACGAAGTTGCGACAGGGCTTCTTGAACCAAGTTCAAGATCCGACGACGGCGAGTGCTGCATTCCACCACGCGAGCCAAAGCGGGTGCAACCGCGTCCCGATACCGAGCGGGCAAGGCATCAATCGCGGCAGCCATTTCTTGCAGTTCAACTGGGGTTTCGTCGTTGATTTTGGCGGTGTTGTTGGCAGCAATTTTGGTCATAGAAGTGACTTTCCTTCGAGGGCGTCAGGGTGTGGGACCAAACCAGCGAGTCGTTGCTTGTTTGGTGAGAGCCATCCATTGCACTTGCGGTGCCGGCTGCCTGCCGACACGACGTTGTGGTCCCGAAGTCATTACGGGAAAAGCACTTACGGTTTTCATTGATGTGTGTTGCGTTTTCGCAACGTGGCGTTCTAGCAACACACTTTCGATCTGGCTTTCCTGCCCAAGACTTGGTATCCCAAGCACTTAGGTGCGTTTCGGGGGATCAACCCGTAGTTGGGGAAGTTTCGCAACGTGATGTTGCGTTTTCGCCTCCCGGTCACTTGCAAGGGATTGTTCCCTTGGCTCCCAAGGTGGTCAACGTTCAATCTGGCTTGCCGACACGTTTGCAGAACTTCCCGCGATGGCTGAAACGGCTAGGAAAAGTATTCCGATGCAGTCCCGATCGAATCGGGCGTTGGTCAACGTTGCGCGTTCCACTCGAACCGAGATCGTGACAAAATTGAGTTCCATCGGAACGGCCACTTGCGCGAACCTCCCATCCAGCTTCGTTGCGTTCGTGTGTTTGCTAGCCACGATCAACGTGGCATCCGCGCAGCTGATTGATTCGCTCGATGCGTATCCGCCGCGTTGGTCACTTCACGAAAGTGATTGCGATGCCAAGGTGGCTGACCAAGGCCATGAGCATGACCCGTCGGCCGAAGGCGGAGTCTGCGAAGCGATCTCGTTGGTGACCGGACATGGCACGCAGGCCATCTTGGTTTATCCGATCGAACCCGTCCGCCCCATCGATGAATTGTCTGCGATGGTCTCGGTCAAAGGTCTCAACACCGGCATTCAAATTGGCTTTCGAGTCCGGTTCCCCTATCTCATCGATCCTGAAACACGGCGTCCCGCTTCCGTTTTGATTTTGGGTTCGCAGTATCGCCGGGTGGGAGAATTTCAACGGCTGGGAATCAGTCACATCACCGCTCCGCTGCGTCTGAAAATCATCGCCCTTCGAAACGAGTACGGAATCCAAGCCGACGTGTCCTCGCCTTATGTCGATGCAGTCGTCGTCAATGCGTATGGCAAACCCGGCAACGCAACGTTGCGATTGGACGACCTTCGGGTCAACGCCATGGTTCCCGTGACCGAACTGGACAGTTCCCCACATTCGTCCAGCAACAACAGTCGAACACCGCTGCAATCCTCCTCACGGATGGACATCGACCTTTCCATCTTGCAAGGTGGGCGACGCCCGAATCTGACCGAGTCCGTCGCCAACGCTCGTTCATTGATCTCACCGGCTGATCAACCCGCGTTTCCCATTGGGCGCGTCACACGAATCATTCAGTACAACAACGAACCACTCAGTTGGATTCGTTCCTTGGGCTTCGATGCGATTTGGTTGGCGGAGACGCCGACCGCTGCGATCTTGTCCGACGCGATTGCTCATCGCATGCGCATTTACGCGCCGTGCCCAACCGTTCCGGATCCCAAACTCGAGCCCTTGCTTGAACCGGTCGCGGGCTGGATTGCGGCACCGAACCTGGTGATGGACAGCCACCACCGTGAGCAAGTCACTCAACAGGTTGCTCGCCTGCGCGCGTTGCCACGACGTTGGCAGCGACCGATTGTTGGTTCGCCCGTCGAGGACTTTCGGCATTATGGCGCCATGTTGGATGCCGCCGTGTTGACTGCCCCGCCGCGCATTCGCGCTCTTTCCAGTGAAGCGGTTCGCACCGAACGTTCCCAGCAACGTTTTCGGTTGGGCGGCAAACCCATCGCAATCAGTGTCTTGGGAATGCCCAACGCCTCCTCCATTGCTCAGTCCAATGCAATTGCGAATCGGATCGGCACGCCTGCCACTGAGACCTTTGCTTGGCAACCGATGTGGCGAGAGGTCGCCGATGCGATGGCCGATGCTCCGTCGGCAATCCTCGTTCGGTCCACCCGTTCATTGGCTTCCGGTGAAACGCTGGACCAAAACCGTGGGATGGCGATCAGTTTCCTCAACCGCTTTGTCGCCTCGCTCGAAAAATGGATTTCCACCGGCACGCCGGATGTCACGCCCGTTCCGGTCGGGCCTTACTACACCGCCCATCGTCTGACCAGCGGTTCCACCACATTTCTGATTTGCACGTCTGCGATGGTCCGTGGGACACGCATCATGAGCGGCGATGGCAAGACCCTTCGCATTGACTTGCCCGCGTTTGAGCAAGGCAAGCTGATGTGGCGTTTGACTCACTTCGCCGCCGAACGCATCGAGCCTGAGACAACCCCACACGGCACCTCAATCGAAATCGTTTCGCCTGATGTGGTCGAAGTCATCGCGATCAGCGACCAAATTTCCGAGGGCGGTCAGCTGGCCTCATCCCTGGACAAGTTTTCACAACAAGCCTCTTTGGACCGTTGGCAGTTGGCTCGCGATTCCATTGAACAGTCGGGCACCGCTTGGGCCCGAGCCATTGCCGCCCGAGCCGTTTCTCGCGACGCACCGAACGACTTGCTCGAGGTCGCACGCAGCACCATCAACAATTCGGAACGCATGGTCCGCAGCAACGATGCCCAATCCGCATTGCGGTTGGCCGCGCGGGCGGACGCCTGGAGCATGAAAGCCAACTGGATGCTTTGCGATGCCTTCCGGGAAGACCCGTACGGCATTGTCAGCAGTCCACCGCTCGACGCAGGCAACTTCGAAACCCAAATTGCCTGGTCGCCGTTGTTGAATTCCGGCTTGGCCACGTCTTCCGTGCTGAAGTTACCACCGATTGGCGACATCCACGGTCGCTCCCGTTGGGGAGTGAACCTACTTAGCGGCGGCGGCATGGACCGTCCCGACAGTCTGCAAACCGAGGGTTGGACCTTTGGCCGTCGCCATTCTGAATGGGCAGAAACCACGGCGGAGTGCGTGGACCGCGGCGTCTTTCACGGCACTGGGGCACTGGCTGTACGCGTGATCCCGAAACGGGACGATGCGTTGCCAGGCGGATACGAGGGCACCGCGTTGCTGGTCCGCAGCCCACCGATCTTTGTCGAACCCAATCAAGCCGTCCGGATCGACGCGGTCGTCCGCACGCTGGGATTTGGCGGCCCTCATCAAGGGCTGTTGATGTATGACTCCCTTGGCACGCAAGAACTCGGCGTCCTCATTCGCGATCGCCCCGATTGGACCCCCGTCACGCTGTACCGACAAACCGTCAACGACGAACCGATCCACGTGATGTTTGAGGTCCTCGGCGGCGGGGAGGCGATCATCGACGAGATTCAAGTCCGAGCCTGGGAAACAGACGCCAACCCACTGCCCGCGATGCGTCCCATCTCTCACAAACAAGATTGAGCCCCACGCCCCCACCTCCCACAAGCTGCCATCCCATATCATCCCATATGGTGCCAGCCACCTTCATTTCCTCCCATATGGTGCCAGCCACCTTCATTTGACTTTGCTGCGGCGATGCATACGATGCTTTTGTCTTGCCAATCCCTTTGGAGAGCAGAGCGATGCCGCGGCCTCAGCGATGTGAACAGTTTGATCCAAACGAAGTGGGAATCGTGCACGTGGTCCAGCGATGTGTGCGACGCGCCTTCCTCGCAGGGGTCGACCAAGCGACTGGCA